>JADWMI010000147.1 GCA_015767395.1 Bacteroidota bacterium
ATTTTTAGGCTTGTCTAAATAATTGATTATATTTGTCTAAATATTTCAATTATGTTATCTCAAGCCGAAGAAAATTACATAAAAGCCATTTTCAGCATTGAACTCTCAAGCAACAAAACTGTAAGTACTACACTTATTGCTAAGAGTCTGAAAATGAAAGCCTCATCGGTAACAGATATGATTAAAAAATTGGCCGATAAAGATTTGGTGAATTATGAAAAATATAAAGGCGTATCGCTTACCTCTGAAGGAAAACAAATAGCCTTAAAAATTGTTAGAAAACATAGACTTTGGGAAGTTTTCTTAATGGATAAATTAGACTATAAATGGGATGAGGTGCACGATTTGGCTGAGCAATTAGAACATATTAAATCAAATACTTTAATTGATAAATTAGATGCCTTTTTAGAATTCCCAACACATGATCCTCATGGAGACCCAATTCCTGATAAAGAAGGAAATATTGAACAGCATAAAAACGTAATGTTATCTTCAATTGAAATAAATAACAGTTGTACCGTTATTGGTGTAAAAGATTCTTCTACAGCTTTTTTAAAATTTCTAGACAGTGCAAATATCCAATTAGGCAGTGTTTTAAAAGTCATATCAAAAGAAGATTTTGACAATTCAGTAATTATTGAAAATAAATCAATTTCAAAATCAATTTCAAATCAAATTTCAAAAAATTTATTTGTAAATAAATTATAAAAAAATGGAACAAATTATTACTTATTTCGAAAGCATTGATCCTGTTTTAGCAGCGTTTTATGCTACTGTATTCACATGGGCGTTAACTGCGGCAGGTGCAGCCTTGGTGTTTTTATTTAAAGGATATAACAGGGCTGTTTTTGATGGCATGCTAGGTTTTACCGGTGGGGTAATGGTTGCTGCAAGTTTTTGGAGTTTATTAGCGCCTGGAATAGAAATGAGTCCTGGTGAAGGATTTATAAAAGTAATTCCAGCAGTAGTTGGCTTTGGTTTAGGAGCCTTATTTTTGTTTGGCTTGGATAAAGTTTTACCCCATTTACACGTGAATTTTAAAGAAAGTGAAAAAGAAGGTGTGAAAACTCCATGGCATAAAACAACTTTATTGGTATTGGCTATTACACTTCATAATATTCCTGAAGGTTTGGCTGTAGGGGTTTTATTTGGCGGTGTAGCCGCTGGTTTTGATGGCGCAACCATTGGTGGAGCAGTAGCCTTGGCTATTGGAATTGGATTACAAAATTTCCCTGAAGGTTTTGCCGTTTCTATGCCAATGAGAAGACAAGGTGCCAGTAAATGGAAAAGTTTTATGTATGGACAATCGTCTGCATTGGTAGAGCCAATTGCAGCGGTAATAGGTGCTTGGGCTGTAATGACTTTTCAGCCAATATTACCTTACGCACTTTCATTTGCTGCAGGCGCCATGATATTTGTAGTTGTAGAAGAAGTAATTCCTGAAACGCAAAGAGATAAATATACTGATATTGCCACCTTAGGTTTTATTGGTGGATTTATAGTGATGATGACGTTAGATGTGGGACTTGGTTAATCAGGTAAATAAAAGTTCTAACACCCACAATCTGGATCGCAATTACCGTTCTTTTTAGATTTAAAAAAGTATTTTTTTACTAAAAACCCAATGGCTAAGGCCAGCGCTATGTAAACCAGTATTTCTTGCATTAGCTTAAAATTGTATAGGTTATTGCTGCGACTACATATGCCAAGGCAGACATTCCAAATAATTGTAACATTGGCCATTTCCAACTTTTAGTTTCTCGCTTTACTATCGCCAAAGTACCAATACACTGCATGGCAAATGCATAAAACAATAATAATGACATTCCTGAAGCAAAATTAAATCGCTTTTCTCCAGTTTTTGGATTTATCTCCGCCGCCATACGTTGTTTAATTGTTCCAACATCTTCTCCTTCACTTTCAACACTGTAAATGGTTGCCAATGCACCCACAAAAACTTCACGTGCCGCGAACGAACTGATTAAGGCGATACCAATTTTCCAGTCGTACCCCATTGGTGCAATAACTGGCTCAATGGTTTTCCCCATATAACCTATATAGGAGTGTTCTAATTTGTAAGAAGCTGTTTTTTTCTGAAGTTCATCTTGAGTTAAACTAGCGCTTTCTGTTTGAGCACTTACATCTTCTGCAGCATTCTTATAGGATTCAGGGCCATTTGACGCCAAAAACCACAAGACAATTGACAGGGCTAAAATTATTTTTCCGGCCCCTAAAATAAAGGCTTTCGTTTTCTCAACCACCTCATAAAATACATTCTTAACAGAAGGTAATTTATAGTTTGGCATTTCAATAACAAACAAACTTTTATTTTCAATTTTTAAAACTTTATGCAACAACATCGCTGATAAAAAAGCCGCTGTAAAACCCAATAAATATAAAGCCATTAAGGTTAAACCTTGTAAATTGAAAATTCCCAATACACGTTGATTTGGAATTATCAACGCAATTAATATAGCATATACCGGTAAACGAGCAGAGCAAGTTGTAAACGGAACCACTAAAATTGTAATTAAACGCTCTTTCCAACTGCTAATATTTCTTGAAGCCATAATTGCAGGAATGGCACAAGCTGTTCCGGAAATTAATGGAATGATACTTTTACCACTCATCCCAAATCGGCGCATTATTCTATCCATTAAAAATACCACACGACTCATATAGCCAGTCTCTTCTAATATGGCAATGAATAAAAATAAAATAGCTATTTGTGGAATAAAAATCACCACGCCTCCAATTCCAGGAATTAACCCTTCAGCAATTAAATTGGTAAAAACACCTTCGGGCAAATTACTTTTAGCAAACCCACTTAAATTGGCAAAAAAGCCATCAATCAGATCCATTGGCAAACTCGCCCATTCAAAAATGGATGTAAATATTAATAATAAAACGCTGATAAAAATTACATAGCCAAAAATTTTATGCGTTAAAACCCGATCCAATTTTGAACGTAAATCGGTTGCTTTAGATTTATCAACTTTATACGTTTTCTTTAATATTTCGTTAATTTTTTGATATCTATAAATAGTTTCTTTATGCTGATACTTTTTTATTTTTTCAACATTGGATTTAAAAGTATCAATTTTTTTATGTTGGTCCTTTAATAAAAATTTACAATATTTTTGTTGGGTTATAAGCAACCAAGATTTATATAATGATTGCTCAGAAAAAGTGGTTTTAATTTCATTAAAAAATTCAGCATCAATCTTGTCCGAAATATTTGAAATTGGGTCAATATTCCAATTGCAATAATTTTCAATTTCCTTTTTAAGGTTCTCTATTCCTCTGTTTTTTCTAGCGCTTATTAAAACAATTTCAGATTTTAATTCCTTTTTAAGCTTGTCAATATCAATAGAAATTCCTTTTCTATCCATTTGATCAGCCATGTTAATAACCAATATAGATGGAAACTTTAAATCTTTAATTTGAGAAAATAATAATAAGTTTCGCTTCAAATTTTCAACTTCAGCAACAACAACTACCAAATCTGGAAATGAAGCTCCATTCTCATCGAGCAAAGTTTCTAAAACAATGGTTTCATCTAAAGTCTGTGGATTGATACTATAAGTTCCAGGTAAATCAACTATTTCAGCTGTTAAGGAATCCGATATTTTACACTTTCCGTGTTTTTTATCTACAGTAATACCAGGATAATTTCCTACTTTTTGCTTTAAACCTGTTAGCTGGTTAAATAATGATGTTTTTCCAGTATTAGGGTTTCCCACTAATGCAACATTCACAACATTATTTTTCATGAACTACAGCTTTGTAATATTAATTTGATTTGCCATTTCTTTTCTAATGGCTAAATGACTTCCATTAACTTTAATGTATAACGGATCTTTAAGAGGTGCAATTTGAATTAAACGAACTTCCTTGCCTGGCAAACAGCCCATTTCCAATAAACACAATGGAATTAAATCTAATGAGAAATCTTCTATTATTCCACTTTCACCTATCTGCAAGTTTGCAATTGTATCGCCCATTATTAAGAATAATTATAAATAATGAGCAAATATACTAAATTAGAATCATTCTAAACAATGATAATTATCATTTACCATTAGATTCATTTTGCAATATTTTGATATCTAAAATCAATCTGTCTATATCTTCAAGATTGGTTCCATCATAAAAACCACGGATTTGTTTTTTCTTGTCAACCAAAATAAAGTTTTCAGTGTGCACAAAATCTTGCAAACCACCATCTCCATCTTCTAATACGGCAAAGTAGCTTTTACGTGCCAATTTATAAATGTGCTTTTTATCTCCTGTAGTGATATTCCATTTGGCATCAATAACGCCTTTAACATCTGCATACGCACGCAAAACGGGTACACTATCCATCACTGGAGTAACTGAATGTGACAAAAACATCACGTCATCATCATTTAAAAAAGCATCTTGTAATTTTCCCATATTTGTGGTCATTACAGGGCAAATCGTCATGCAGCGTGTAAAGAAGAAATCAGACACATAAATTTTACCTTCATAATTTATTTGAGTAATGGTGTCTCCATTTTGATTTATCAATTCAAAATCTGAAACTTTATGATTGCGCCCCTTGTTCCATAAACTTTCATCAACAAGCTTTGGGTTTATATCTTTAGGATTAAAAACAGGTAATTTCTTTTCTGGAGTCAATAATGAATAAATGGCATATATCATAATCACCGAAAAAACCGCCATAACAACCAAAGTAGGAATTGATTTTTTGAAGAACTTTAAATCCATTTTATTTGTAAAATTAAACACAAATTTAGCACAAATAGGTTTCATAGTTACCTTACACCTTTAAAACTTTGTTAAAAGGCATACGAACTTCATTTTTCAGTTTTTCAACTGTATTTAAAACCGTACATTTGTGCGATTTTATTTTGAAAAACACATATGGAAATATTAATAAAGGCATCACAATTTATTTTAAGTTTATCATTTTTAATTGTTCTGCATGAATTGGGACATTTTATTCCTGCGAAAATATTTAAAACACGCGTTGAAAAATTTTACTTATTTTTTGACTATAAATTTTCAATATTTAAAAAGAAAATTGGAGATACCGTTTATGGAATTGGATGGATACCATTAGGAGGTTATGTGAAAATCTCTGGTATGATTGATGAAAGCATGGATACTGAGCAAATGCAACAACCAGCTCAACCATGGGAATTTAGATCTAAACCAGCATGGCAGCGTTTAATTATTATGTTAGGTGGTGTAATTGTAAACTTCATTTTAGGCGGTTTAATTTACATTATGATTACATTTGTTTGGGGTATCGATTACGTAACTCCTGAAGGTGTAAAAGATGGTTTTGCCGTAAATGAAATCTTTAAAGAATATGGTTTTAAAGACGGTGACAAAATCACAAAATTTGATGGTGTAGAACCTTTAAATGTATTGGATGTTAACAAGCATTTATTTTTAAGAGGTATTACTTCATTAGAAGTGATTCATGAAGATGGAAACACAGAAACACTAACTATTCCTGAAAATATTGGTAGCATTATGTGGGAAAATGGTGTAATGCAACCTTTTTCTGCCAGAACACTTCCTGTAATTGACACCGTAGTAGTTGATACTCCTGCTGAAAAAGCTGGTTTATTAAAAGGTGATCGAATTATTTCTGTAAATAATTCGCCTGTTGCTTATTGGCAAGATTTTACAAAGTTGATTCAACAGTCTGAAAACGAAGTTAACTTAACTATTGAAAGAAATGGAGTTGCTGAAAACATCACTATTAACCCTGATGAGGACAGAACTATAGGCGTTTCTAACTTCAGACAAAACTCTGTTGATTATAAACATAAAAAATATACATTTTTAGAAAGTATTTCTAAAGGAAACTCTTTAGCCATTTGGACTTTGAAAGACTATATTTCTCAATTCAAATATGTATTTACTAAAAAAGGGGCAACCAGCATTGGTGGTTTTATTGCCATTGGAAATATTTTCCCTGCTACTTGGAGCTGGCAAGCATTTTGGAGCATTACGGCATTTTTATCAATAATGCTTGGCTTTATGAACTTATTACCAATTCCAGCGCTTGATGGTGGTCACGTAGTTTTCACTTTATTTGAAATGATTACAGGTAGAAAACCTAACGATAAATTTTTAGAGTATGCACAAATCACTGGATTTATCTTATTAATCGCATTACTACTGTTAGCCAATGGGAATGATGTTGTGAAGCTATTTTCATAATATA
>JADWMI010000511.1 GCA_015767395.1 Bacteroidota bacterium
AAATCAAAAAATTTAAAAAATCGTATATTTACAAAAATTTTTCTATATGAATACAATTCTTTACAAAGCGGCTCCAGTTGGTGAGTTAATAGATGCAGACGAAAAAGCCGGAATCATAAAAGGTTACGGAAGTATTTTTGGCAACAAAGATTCCGATTCTGACATCATTATGAAAGGCGCATACAAAAAAACTATTGCCGAGAATGGCTCTAGGGTAAAATATTTGTATCAACACGATATGAATCAGCCAATCGGTAAAATGACTGAATTGTATGAAGATGACAAAGGTTTAGTTTTTGTTGCTGAAATTGCTAAAACGCAACTAGGAAAAGACGTTGTAGAACTTATGAAATCGGGAGTAATAACCGAAAACAGTGTAGGTATATTGCCAATGCAGAAACAAAATAAAGGCGATTACAGAGAAATTAGCGAAGTTAAATTATATGAAATTAGCGCCGTTACTTTGGCAGCTAATGACCAAGCAAAAATATTAGACGTAAAGGGGAACGTTGATTTAGACAAACTTTCTAAAAGATACGACAACCTTTCAAAATTACTTCGTAAAGGCGATATTTCTGACGAGATGGGATATGCTATTGAAGCCGAAGTATTAAAATTAAAATCATTATTTATTGAATTCACAAAGCCGGTTGAACAAATCACTTTGCCGAATGTTGAGGTAAAAAACAATGATTCCGAAGTGTATAACTATTTAATCAATTCCTTAAAATCTTAAAAATGGAAGAAAATTTAAAAAACCAATTGGATCAATTCAATAAAGCTATTGATTCAAAGATTGAAAAATCAAACAACGACGCAATTGATGCAGTTGTTGTAAAAGCAAATGAGATTGTAAAATCTGAGGTTAGCGAAATGGCTAACAAATTAAACGAGCGTTTTGATGCTATGGAAGTATCAAACAAAAAGCAATTCGATTCTAAAAAGAGAATGACTTTTAAAAGTGCTTTAAGTGAAGCTATCGAAAATGGCGCAATTGAATCAATCGCAAAAGGAAATTCAAGAAGTGCATCTTTTCAAGTAAAAGCTGATATGACTGTTGGCGCTGACTTTACTGGTGAAGTAATTCCAGCTGATAGAGTTGCCGGATATAAATACGATCCAACAAGACCAATCCATATAAGACAATTATTGTCTTTAGGTTCAACTCAATCTGACGTTGTTAGATTTGTAAAAGAATCTGGATATTCAAACGGAGCGGCTCCAACTGCCGAAGGTGTTACATTAACACAATCTGATTTTGATATGACTGCATCTGATGCAAACGTAAGAAAAATTGGAACTTACTTCCGTATTTCAGAAGAAATGTTAGCTGATACGCCTCAATTAACTTCTTATATCTCGGCAAGAGCGCCAGAGAAACTTTTAGAAGTTGAAGATACTCAAATATTAAGTGGTGATGGTACTGGTGCTAATTTATCTGGTATTATTGGTGATGCTGCTGATTTCGCTGCTGGTTCTTTAGCCGGTACTGTTGAGTCTGCAAATGAATTTGACGTTATCGTTGCATCATTGAATCAATTAGCTTTAGCAAATTACAACGCTGATACGATCTTATTAAATCCTAGTGATTTTCATAAAATCTTATTATTAAAAGATACTACTAACAATTACTTGAAAGACCAAGTTTACGGAGGTTTACAACCATCTTTTATGGGTGTTAAAGTAATTTTAAATACTGCTATTTCTGCGGGAACTTTCTTAATTGGAAACTTTAGCGTAGGAACTCAACTTTGGGTTCGTGATGGCGTAAATGTAGAATTCTTTAGAGAAGATGGAACTAACGTAAGAGACGGATTCGTTACTGTAAGAGTAAGCGAAAGAGTTGCTTTAACTAATTACTTGCCAAACGCATTTGTCAACGGAACGTTTACAGTTGCTAAAGCTGCATTAGAGACTGCATAATCTTTAAAATTTAATAATTTTAGAAGGGTTGAATTTATTTCAGCCCTTTTTTTATGCGCTTAATTTTCAATGAGTTATAAATAAAATGAAAAAAAACTTTCAAATAAAGTGAAAATATTTTTTTAATTCCAAAAAAAGTTTTATCTTTGGAGTGTGGGAAACAAACTATCACATTTAAAAACAAACAAAATGACATTTACAATAGCAAATCAAAAAGGAAACAACATCACTTGGACAACTAGTCAAAAAGTAAAAC
>JADWMI010000512.1 GCA_015767395.1 Bacteroidota bacterium
TGCAACAAACGATTATTCAAATATTCCATACATTATTGAAAAGGAATTTAATTTTGTTGAGTTTAGTTTTATTGCTTTTTCAATTTATGCTATTTCAAAAGACATTGAAGAACAAGTTAGAGTTGTTGCATCACAAGCGGCTTTGCTTTCTGGTCTTATTTTAAGTGGAGTTCCAGCCGCTGCGCTTGTTTTCCCGGCTTTACAATTATCATTAAATGTGGCTTTTGCCGGTGCTTTGGTCATTATTTTAATAAATTTAATAATTGAATTGGTACGTTATATTTTTTCACCGATTAAATATCACAAGGGTATTCGATTACAAAGATTGGTCGAAATCGGTTGTTCTTATTTGGGGTATTCTTATAACTCTACAATTAATGATTTACCGGAAATTTATATTATTCCAACAAAAACCGGAATTGATAAAGATTCACAACAAAATAGTATTATTAACGGAATTACAATTAACCAACCTGGTGTTGGCTATCCTTCGGCTTCTGATTTTGGTTATACGCTTGGAGAGGTTTTTGAATTGATTAATAAAGTATTTTATGCAGAATTTACAATTCAAAATGGAGTTGTTGAACAACACGTTACAAATTCACCTTTTTGGCTGCAACAAAGCACCTATGTTTTGCCGGATATATTGCAAGAATCTATTGTTACAAATGCAAATGAATTGATTTCTGATAAATTAATTACCTTTAAAACTGATGTAAAAGACGTTAATTCATTTGAAAATTTTCTTGGTCATACATACGAAATAAGAACGCGCCCAATTTCTACTTCAGATAATAGAAACGTTTTGATGAATGGATTTAATCGGATTGATATTCCTTATGATTTACCAAATCGAAAAAACAAACTAAACAACTTTGAAAATTTTGCTTTTAAATTGTTGAATAAGGTTGAAGAAATTATTAATGTTTTTTACGCAATTAATCCACTTGCTTCTGCTCCAAATTTAACCGGCTTTATTTCGCTAAGAATTGGCTGCAATATTCTTGAAACGGATTATTTGCACGTTCCTAAAATTATGAAGTTAGATAGTAAATTAAGACTTCCGGCAAATCAAAGAAATAATTGGTCCGCAAAATATCTTTATGACAATTATCACAACGAAGATTCTTTTGTTTTAAACAACTTTGGGAATCAATACTACGTTTATAAAGGTGTTAAAGTTCCTTTTGGATTTGAAGAATTTAATCAATTGACACAAAATTCGTACTTTTACAATCAGAACGGTGATTTGTGCAAATTGAAGCAAATTAGTTGGAATGTTTCAAAAGATTTTGCGTTGATTGATTACAGTGTTCAAACTAAATACACAAGTAATTTGATTGAAACTTATATTGAAGAAGCCTAAATTATGGAAAACAACGAAAAGGAATTAAAAGATTTTGAAATAACTTGCAATAAAATGCTTGATAGTTTAAAGGACTTTTTGCCAAATATGGAAGCGTTGAAAAGTTTATCAAAAACTAAAATCAGCGAAAGTCAAAAAGAAGTTGTTGATGAATTTTCTGAAAAGGCAAAAGGTTTAGATATTACGGCATTGATAAAATTAAAAGAAGAATATTTAAAAAGAATTGACAATGGAATTTAGATTAATTGATACGGAGTTTTTTAATCAATTTAATAATGGTGAATTATTGGATCAAAATTTAACTGATTTCACTAAAAATTTGGTTGGAAATATTACCGATAAAATAAGAACGCGCCAAACAATTGCAGTTTCCTGGACCGCCTCAAGTGATGCCGTAAATACTTTTGATGTTGTTGGAAATACTTTAAACCAAACAACCGGAAGTTTTATTGCTGATGGTTTTGCGCTTGGTGATATTATTTCACTTTATGATAATGCCGGTGTTGCTTTTGTATTTCAAGATAGAACAATAACATCATTAACACCAACACAAATAATTTTTGATGGCGCGGTTGTTCCAACTGTAAGTTATCCGGATGCTAAATTATACGGTAAAACACCGCTTGAATCTTTACGTTTTCGATTTGGTTTAATAGAGAATAACGAACCGACAAACTTTGTTTCAAAGATTGATGGTACTGCACAAAATTCTTTTTCCGCTTCGGGTGTTGGATTTGATACCGGTGGCGGTGTTCGGTCCTTAGTTCCGGTTACTTTAAATTCTGCAACCGGTGTTGATTCCTGGAAAGA
>JADWMI010000513.1 GCA_015767395.1 Bacteroidota bacterium
ATTATTATTCAAATAACTATTACTTAAAAGTAAGTAAGCAAATGTTGCACAATGTAAAAGAAAAAACCTTACAATATGGCTCAGGTTATTCAAATTGGCTTCATTTAATGTGTGACTTTTCTGGGAATTATTATGAGATAGCAATATCAGGTAAAAATGCTAAAGAAAAATTATTAGAAATAAATCAATATTATATTCCTAATAAATTAATTGCTGGAAGCACATCCGAGAGTACTATTCCTTTAATGGAAGGTCGTTTTAGCGAGGATGAGACCTATATTTATATTTGTGTTGATGGTGCTTGTAAACTACCGGAAACAGATGCTATAAAAGGAATTGAGCAATTGAAAATAAAATTCTAATCATGAGCTTTTTACAAACCTTTATTGTTGCCTTGGTTGCATTTGAACATATTTACTTTATGATCTTAGAAATGTACTTTTGGGATAAACCAAGAGGCCTGAAAGCTTTTGGAATGAATTTAGAAGATGCCAAAAAGACCAAAACATTGGCTCAAAATCAAGGACTTTATAACGGTTTTTTAGCAGCTGGTCTTTTGTGGTCTTTAATTAAAAAAAATAATTCTTTACAAATTGCCCTATTCTTTTTAATTTGCATAGCAATTGCCGGAATCTATGGAGCATATACCACTAAAAAAATTAAATTGTTTTATGTTCAAGCCATCCCTGCAATTATCGGAATATTATTAATACTCATATAAAATAAAAAACTATGGAATATCAAAAGTACACAGACCTTATCTTAAAATACATTGAACTTTACGCTCTAAATATTTTTATGGCCATTATAATTCTAGTTATAGGAATGTGGCTGATAAAAAAAGTGGTGAAACTATCACAAAAATTAATGGCCTTAAGAGGTATTGATATTACACTTCAAAAGTTTTTGGGAGACCTTTTAGGCTGGACGCTAAAAGTGCTGGTTTTCATTACAGCAATTTCTCAAGTTGGCGTTGAAACCACTTCATTTATTGCTATTTTAGGAGCTGCAGGTTTGGCCGTTGGTTTGGCATTACAAGGTTCACTTGCAAATTTTGCAGGTGGTGCATTAATCATGATTTTTAAACCTTTTAAGGTAGGTGATTTAATTGAAGCTCAAGGTGAAATTGGTGTTGTAAAAGAAATTCAAATTTTTGTAACTAAAATAATTTCTCCAGGTAACAAATTATTAATTATACCTAATGGAACTTTGTCTAACGGAAATATTAAAAACTATACCGAACTTGGAATGCTTCGTATTGATTTGACTATTGGCGTTAGTTATGATGCTGATATTAAAAAAACAAAAGAAGTTTTAATGAAAGTTTTAACAGATAACAAAAAAGTATTAAAGGATCCTGCACCTAGTGTGAATGTTTCTGAATTGGCTGATAGCTCAGTTAATTTTGCAGTACGTCCTTGGGCGACTCCAGCAGATTACTGGGATGTTTATTTTGAAACTATTGAAGCAACTAAATTGGCATTAGATACGGCTGGTATCGAAATTCCATATCCACATAGAGTGAATATTCAGAAATAAATTACTTTTTGGATTTTATAGCTACAAAATCTTTCAAATAAAAAGGTTCAAAATAAGCGACATCTTCGATGTCGTTTTTTTTGAACTTATCAAACGAAAGCATTCCCATATCATTTGCTGAAGGAAATTTATTATCAATAAATTCAGCGTTTGGGTGCTCAATAATAGATTTACACTTTTCACCACCATCACCTAAAAAGTAAACTTTACTCTTTTCTAAATAGTTTTCAAATGAATTTTCAGTAATTATTTCCGCAAGTACTTCTCTACAATTTTCATGTTTCTCATTATAAACACTGCTGTAAACTTCCATTCTACGAGCATCTAAAAGTGGAATAATATATCCTTCTTTTATTGAAATTGACTGTGCTAATGATTGCAAAGTATCTATTGAAATTAATGGAATATTTAATGCAAAACACAAACCCTTTGCCGCTGAAACACCAATTCTTAAACCGGTATAAGAACCTGGTCCTTTGCTAACAGCCACAGCACTTAGATCTGACAGCTTAATATTTGCTTCCATTGATACTGCTTTGATAAATTCGTGTAACTTCTCAGCGTGAGAATACGCTCCTTCATTCAGTTCTTTTAAAGCGACAATAATTCCATTTTTCGCAATACTTACTGAACAG
>JADWMI010000514.1 GCA_015767395.1 Bacteroidota bacterium
AGTTTTAAAAGTGGTCCCACAAATGTGTTTTTCTTAAAAAAAGATGGAAAGCCAGTTAACAATAACTTGGATTACCTTACTATAAATATTTGTAATTATCAACCCAAATGATATTAATCATTCTTATTTTGACCTTAATTTTGATATTTATCATTGATAAATAAAATACAGCACTATAATTTTACCTTACGTAAAATAACTTTCTCACTCTCATCATATTTAACCCACTTATTTTACCACATAAAACTCCTATTATAATCTCAATTATGAATTGAATTATTAATTAAATTTTATATATCATGAAAAAGTTAAAATTTTTATTGGCAAGTATGGTAATTATACTTGTTACAATTATTGGATGTGAAAAATCTTCTATTGAGATAGAAGAAATGCAAGCTGTACAAGATGAAGTTTTATTGAAAAAAAATGAGGCAAAAGCTCCAAAAGTAACAATCTGCCATTATGATGCAGATTTAGATAAATACCACTCAATTACAATCAGCACTAATGCTGAGGAAGCACATATGGCTCATCGAGATAAATTTTCCTTTTCTCCTCAGGGAAAATATGTTTTTGAAAAAGAGAAAGAAAATGGTAAAATAGCCTATTATGATATAGTAATAGAAACTTTTAAGGAAAACGGAGATTTCACTGGTTCAGGCTACAGAGCTGAACCCAATGGCAAAACATATAGTGTCACTGTTTTAGGAAATGTTAATGAAATGGGTAATATGACTCTGAATATAGCTCAGTCAAAATTAACACCTGAGTATATAGAATTTCACAATTGCTGGATATTAAAAGGAACAGTTAGTAATTGTAGTGGAATAAATTTTATAGAAATTGATCTTGAAGCTACAGAAAATTCGGATTGCCACACCCATGCAGATGAACATGATTTTTCCTTATCTATTAATCCATATCCATATTATTAGAATCTCACACAAAACATCTTTAAGTCAACCATAGCGATATGGTTGATTCAGGCATAAAAAAAGCCTTACAAAATAAGGACTTAGTCACCTTTTCTCTTAAAAAAAGCTAAAAAACTAGTTAACAAAAACTTGAATTATCTTACAATAAATATTTATAGTTATTAAATTAAAATAGCTTCCATAGGCTTTCTTTTTCTAGGTGCAGGATTTTCATTTGGATAACCAATAGGTATTATAGCAACTGGGAACAGATTTTCATCCCAACCAAAAAGATCTCTGATTTCCTTTTCATCAATCAATCTCATCCAGCAAGTTCCCAAGCCATAATCTAATGCTCTTAAAACAATGTGTTCAATAGCAATAGCAGCATTAAACGCCACAGATTGTCGTAAAACATCAAAGCTGACTTTTTCTTTTTGTTTTGTTTTTTTATGAAGTATTTCACAAATTTCATCATCAAAAACCCCCATTTCACCTAAATCCTGAACTCCAGATGTACGACCATCTAAATAACCTTGTACATCAGCACAAATTACAATTACTACGGGTGCCTGAGATACGAATTTTTGATTGTATGCTATTTCTTGAAGTTTTGATTTTGTTTGAAGATCTTTCACAATTTTGAAGCGCCAAGGTTGAGAATTACAACCAGAAGGAGCCAATCTAGCAGATTCTATTAACTCCATAATTACGTCATTAGAAACACTATCTTCTTTAAAATTTCTGATACTTCGCCTTTTTTCAATAGCCTCCTTTGTGCTTAATAAATTTGATGACATACTAATAATTATTGTTTTAAAAGTAATTTCTATTTTAAATAGCGAAGATAATAAACTCGAGTACTATTAAAATGTAGAACTCATTAATTATTTAGATTTATTTTTTTCATTTCAACCCTAATTTAGGTTGAATTGACTGCAAAGGTTTAGTAATATGTCCCCTTTTGATAAAAAGACGCCCCCTCAATCACCTCCTTTTTCTCATACAAAAAAGTTGGCAAGTTGGCATTTTGAAATAATAAGTATTGAAAATATATAATACAGCTAAACAAAGTAACAGTAAGGTTTAGGCATAAAAAAAAGCCTTACAAACACAATGTTTATAAGGCTTTATAAGTTTTAAAAGTGGTCCCCAAGAGTTGAACTCTTGGGGGTTTTTTGCTTTTCACTAGGAGGCAACATTTTAAATACAGCTCAAAATATTGTCAAATACTTTTCTAAATAAAGGAATCACCC
>JADWMI010000515.1 GCA_015767395.1 Bacteroidota bacterium
GGATTACGTAAATCCAAGCGTTCTGCTAATTCCATACGTAAGGCACTTAATTGTGTGCGGGTTTTATCAGCAACACCACTTAATACACATATCAAATCTCCTGGTTTTGCGCCAGTAGCTTCGGCCCATTTAGCCAAATCTTCTTGATCGTAAAACTTATCTACAGATGATTTAAATGTACCATCTTCGTTACATTTTACATAAACCATTCCCAAAGCTCCAACTTGCGGACGTTTTACCCATTCAACTAATTTGTCAATTTCTTTTCTTGTGTATTTAGCACCACCTGGAACGGCAATACCAACCACCAATTCGGCATTGTTAAAAACACCAAATTCTTTGTGTTGCGCAACTTCATTTAATTCTCCAAACTCCATTCCAAAACGAATATCTGGTTTGTCATTTCCATATTTTTTCATGGCCTCATCGTAAGTCATTCGAGGGAAATTAGCAATTTCAACCCCATTTACTTCACTTAATAAGTGACGAGTTAAACCCTCAAACGTGTTTAAAATATCTTCTTGTTCAACAAACGCCATTTCACAGTCAATTTGAGTGAATTCAGGTTGTCTGTCGGCACGTAAATCTTCATCTCTAAAGCATTTTACAATTTGAAAATATTTGTCCATTCCACCAACCATCAACAATTGCTTAAATGTTTGAGGCGATTGCGGTAAAGCATAAAACTGACCTTCGTTCATCCTACTTGGCACTACAAAATCACGCGCACCTTCAGGTGTAGATTTGATTAAAACAGGTGTTTCAATTTCAATAAAGTCTTTATCAGAAAGATATTTTCTAACTTCAATTGCTACTTTATGACGGAAGATTAAATTTTCTCTAACAGGATTTCTTCTAATGTCTAAATAACGGTATTTCATACGCAGTTCATCACCACCATCTGTATCATCTTCAATGGTAAAAGGAGGTGTTTTAGAGCCATTTAAAACATCTAATTTAGAAACCAATATTTCAACTTCACCAGTTGGTATATTTTTGTTTTTAGAAACACGTTCTATCACTTCTCCAGTAATTTGAATTACAAATTCACGACCCAAAGTTTTCGCCTTTTCAACAATTTCTTTTGAGGTTCTATCTTCATCAAAAATAAGTTGCGTAATACCATAACGATCACGTAAATCAACCCAAATCATAAATCCTTTATCGCGCGTTTTTTGCACCCATCCAGCCAAGGTAACTACCTGACCAACATTTTCTAATCTTAATTCTCCGTTTGAATGTGTTCTGTACATTGTTAATTTTTTTAAGAATGTGCAAATTTAGTCATTTCATTGATAGTTCATACGGTTCTATCTTTTTTTTTAGATTTCACATTGTAAAATAGGTTAGGGTTTCTTCAAACATATTTTTACAGTACTTTTTCATGATTTGTAATACTTTTAAAGTCAACAAAAATTAATTGTAACTTTGCCTTGTATGGAGGTTATAAATATTTTGGAAAAGTTTAAATTATTTAATGAACATTGGACACCTAAAAAAATTGGTGAATTGAATGGTCAACAAGTACTTTTGGCGAAGATCAAAGGCGAATTTATTTGGCATAAACATGAAAATGAAGATGAACTTTTTTTCATAATAAAAGGGTTTCTTAAAATTGAATTCAGAGATAAAACTATTGAATTGAATAAAGGTGAAATGTATATTATTCCTAAAGGAATAGAACACAAACCTATTGCTAAAGAAGAAGTTCATGTACTGCTTTTTGAGCCTTTGGCTATTAAACATACAGGAGATACAATCAGTAAATTAACAGTTCAAACATTTGACACAATATAATAAATGAGCGAAAAGCATATTGGATTAGAAATAAGAGAAAGGGTGTTGCAATACCAGCAAAAGAATGCCATTTATTATAAAGATATTGAGCTTAATAGGTGGAAGGGTATTTCGTGGATTGAATTGGGAAATCAGGTTCAACAATTATCAAAAGCCTTGATAAATTTTGGTATTGAAGCAAAACAAAACATTGGTATTTTTGCAGAGAATATGCCTGAATGGATTATTGCAGATATTTCTATTATGAGTATTCGAGCAGTTACAATTCCAATTTATGCTACAAATTCAAAAAAAGAAGCTGAATACCTTGTAAATGATGCAGAAATTAGTGTGATTTTTGTTGGAGGCCAAAATGAATATGACAAAGCTTT
>JADWMI010000148.1:0-4852 GCA_015767395.1 Bacteroidota bacterium
TTTTTGTTAACGATCTGTTTTAGGGTAAGTTGCTGTTTTTAAAATACAATTTTACCGATTTCTTGAAATTTCAATTTTTGTAGCGTCTAATTACTGGAATATTATTTGTTAAAACTTGTAAATATAACCAATAAATTCTTATATCATTTTTACAGTAATATATAATAAACTCAATCAACTTTTGTCATATTTTTAAATTTCTAAAATTACGATCTATTCTTATTCCAAGTAATACTCGATGCTCCGTGTTCAGTTCATTATGGGAACGAATATCAATATGACCAGCAATCTGGTTTTCTTGATTCGTAGCAAACCAGCGCTTTCTCTATCCGACATTGTCTGAACTTTTATTTAAGTTACTTTCAAATTTTTCTTTCCATTCAAAACATAGTTTTGACTGTCCTTTTGTAAGAGGTTGAAAAAGAGGATTCCCTAAACGCCCATTTTCTAAAAGATGATTAGTCAAATATTCAAAGAATGTATTGAGGTCATTTGTTTTTAATAAATTTATATTAATCATTTTAAGTTTTTAATATTGAATGTACTCCGACCTGACCGCTAATAGGGTTTTATAAGATTTGTACGACTGGGAAATCGGAGATTTTTTTGGTGTAGCACACCGATTGTTGAATGTTTGTCTGTTTGTTATTTAGTTCAAATGTGAGCATAAATTTTAAGAGGTGTTAGCCAAACGTTTTTACTCAGTTATTGTAATGGCATCTTTTAATTCTAATTCGGATGGTCTTTCAAACCAGTTTTCCATAAAATCAAAATTTTCTTGTGTTACTTCAAATTCAAATGAATCTCCTTTTTCAGTATTTCTTTTTATAACTCGTTTCATTCGAGTCTCTTTTGAAATATCTAAAAAGTGTGTTTTTATCTCAAATCCATTTACATTCGAAAATGTTCTGAATTTTTCACGATGTTCAAATTTAGAAAGTCCCAAGTCGAGAATAGAATCTGTTTTTGAGTTTTCTAATTGTTCAATTAGGTTCATAATCATTTTCTCAGCTCTTTCGATTCTTTCCAAAAACCATTCAAGTCCATCAGTCTCTTTTTTGTCAGGCAGAAACAAAATATTATTCCAATTGTCAATTGAGAATATTATTCCATTTGTTTTCTTTTTCAATTCGTTGGAATATGTTGTCTTTCCGGAACCAGTATTTCCAATTATTAAGTGAATCATTTTTTTATGTTTGGAAATGGTTTCGGCTATGAGTACTTGCAATTACCCATAACCATTGTTGGCATTTCGTTTTAATCTTTTAATTCTTAAATACAAGTGAAAACGTAGTGTAAATACCAACTTCAGAACTTACCAATAAATTCCCACCATGTTTTTTCATAATGTTTTTTGATAAACTTAATCCGATACCTGATCCATTCTTTTTAGTCGTGTAAAAAGGGATAAATATTTGACTCATAATTTTCTCTTCTATACCAAACCCGTTATCATTAACTAGTATAACTGTTTTATCTAATTCAATATTGCAGCTCATTTTAATAGTTGGATTTTCTTTTCCTTCTAAGCCGTGGATACTGTTGTTGATAAGATTGATTAATACTTGTTCAATTAGTTTACTATCTGCATTTATGGTGCAACCTGGAGGGATTGGCAAAAGTATTAAATTAACATGGGCTTCTTCTGTTAAGGGAGACATAAGAGTCTCAATACCAGTTAAAAATTGCTTTACATTAATTTTGTTTAGTTGAGGTATTGGAACATTAGAGATGGTTCTATAATCTTTTACAAAATCTAATAATCCATCAGATCGCTTCTTTATGGTCGCTGCTGCAACATGAATATCACCGATATCTTCAGAATCTAATTGATCAAGACTTAATGTTTCTCCTTTTTCGTTTTCTGTTAGTGTTTTTATAGTTGAAGCTAAAGAACTTACAGGGGTAAAGGAGTTGAGCATTTCATGGGCTAATATTTTAATAACATTATGCCATGCTTCAGTTTCTTTTTGCTCAATTTCAGATCTTATATCTTGAAAGGTAATAATAAGGTAAGGAGTGGTTAATAATTGTAATTCAATAACCTCCAATGACAATTGTTTTCGTTCAATTTCATCTCCAAAATCCACCAAAATTTTCCCTCCGTTTTTTAGTTTTTTTATTTCAGTGACCAACCATGGCACATTATGAGCCAAACGATGCCAGTATTTGTGTTGTGGTTGTTGAAGAATTTCACAAGCAGCTCTATTCAAAAATGGAATTTCTTCATTGGAATGTTCATTAAATAAATCTTCTTTTTTGATAGAGATGATTCCTAAATTAACATGTTCTAATATATATTTAAAATAGGTGTACTGTGCTTCTTTTTCTATTTTATTCCTTTCAAATTTTTTTATAATTAAATTAAAATCTTCATAAACTTTGATAAAGGAATCACCTTTTTTAGATGGTGAGAAGTATACAGAGTAATCTTCATTTTTTAGGGCTTCCAAAAATTTAACCAAAGAATAATTCGTGTTATTTACATACTTAATTAAGAATAGCACTTGAATTAGAATCAATACACCAATTCCAATTGTACTAAACCACATATTTTTAAGTAGTAGGGTGGAAAACAATCCACAAAAAAATAAAATACTAAAAATCCGCAATGCAACCTGTATGGTAAATCTCTTTATCAATTTAAATAAATTATAAGTTAAACTTCTCTAATCTTCTGTATAATGCAGCGCGGGTTAATCCCAATTCTTTGGCCGCTTTTGAAATATTTCCTTCATGTTTTTCTAAAGCTTTTTGGACCAATATTTTTTCTATGTTTTGAAGGTTTAAATCGTCAAATTCAGCACTAGTACTTTTTGTTACGGGTATTGTTGTTAAGTTAAAATCAGCTGCTTTTATTTCTTGCCCGTCTGACATTATAACCCCTCTTTCAAGGGTGTGCTGTATTTCTCTAACATTGCCAGGCCAATGATGTGCCTTAAGCATTTTCATAGCTTCATCATTTATTTTTAGATGGGATTTGTGGTATTTACTCTTAAAGAAATTTAAGTAATAAATAACAAATTCATCAACATCTTCAGGTCTTTTTCTTAATGGTGGAATTTCTATTTCAACAGTATTAATCCTAAATAAAAGATCTTGTCTAAATTTTCCTTCTGCCACCCATTGGTTTAATGGTGCATTTGTTGCAAATAAGAGCCGAGTGTTAAAAGGTCGTTCAATACCTTCTCCAAGGCGCGATACTTTTCGGTCTTGAAGTACGGTCAATAATTTGGATTGCAGATTGAAGGGTAAGTTTCCAATCTCATCAAGAAATAAAGTTCCGTTTTCAGCCATTTCAAACCTTCCTGGTTTGTCTTCATGAGCATCAGTAAAAGCACCCTTTTTATGTCCAAAAAGTTCGCTTTCAAACAAATTTTCCGATAGAGAACCTAGATCAACATGAATGAATGGACCGTTTTTTCGGTCTGATTGTTTATGAATTTCTCTTGCCAAATGTTGTTTACCTGTTCCGTTTTCACCCAATATAAGAATACTAGCATCTGTAGGGCTTACCTTCGCAATAGTATTCATTACCTGTTGCATAGCATCAGATTTTCCAATAATCACTCCAAATTTTTGATCAATATTTTTAGCTAAGGCTTCATTGGTAGATTCAAGAATTGAAATTTTATGGTTAGATTTACTGAGTTCAAGCCCGGCATGAATGGTTGCCAAAAACTTTTCATTAGACCATGGTTTTAAAATAAAATCAAAAGCACCTTTTTTAATGGCATCTACAGCTAATTCCACCTCGCCATAAGCAGTCATCAAAATCACAATCATTTTCGGATTGATACCTAAAACATGCTTTAGCCAATACATGCCCTCTTTTCCATCGTTAAAGCCTATGCGGTAATTCATATCTAATATAACAACATCAACAGGTTCTGTTGATATAAGTTGGTTAATTTCTTTTGGGTTGGTACGGGTGATGATATTTGTATACTGTTTTTTCAATAATAGTTTAGCAGATAACAATACATCTTCATCGTCATCAATAATCAAAATGGTGGCTTGAGTTTTACCCATTGTAAAGTAAGAATTTTCACTAAAGTACAAAATGTTCAATAATGAACAATAGAATGTTCGATAATGAACACTCTATTTTTATTCTTATAAACATAACCACCTGTTAAATAAGTGTATATGATTTATTTTTTTTATGGCACAAGCATTGAGTAATGTAAAATCATATAAGCAAACTATTAAAATCCAATCATTATGAAAACAATAATTAATACACCAACAACAAGCGAAAAGGGACAAGCATTCTTTTTAAGTTATAAAAACAGTAAAAGAATTCAATGGTCATCTTATAGACGTTATAGCCTATAAATTATTAACCAATAAAATTTATTATTATGAAAACTATTATGAATACACCAACGGAAGAAAAAAAACATCCAATTTTTGTGAGTTTTAAAAACAGCAAGAGAATTCAATGGTCAGATTATAGAAGATTTAGTTTCTAATATATTCCTAAAAACAAACTATTATGATTTCAATACTTATTGCAATAACCATTTTTATTTTAACCATTATTCCATCTATTTTATAGTAAAAGATCAACTATAAGAACTAATAACAAAATTTAAACTTTTAAAATGAAACAAATAGGAATGGATAAAAAGATTGAGAAAAAAAAGTGGAGTCAAAAAAGACTGTACTATATAGCTGGCGCTGCTTTATTTATTTTATTGTCATTTTTTGGACTCAAAACTTTAAATAAAAAAGTATATAAAGTTGACGGCACCAAGATTTCTGTGAAAACAGTTATTGAGGGTGATTTCCAAGATATGATATTAATTGATGGAGATATAGAGCCTATTAACTTAGTATTAGTAAATAC
>JADWMI010000148.1:4952-6150 GCA_015767395.1 Bacteroidota bacterium
GTTGTGAACAGAAGATTTGAAGTTGAATTGGTATTTGTAAATGAAGCACCAAAAGCAATAACAATAGGACAATCTGTTCAGGTTCGTTTAGAACTTTCCAAAGCACAAAAATCTTTGATGATTCCAAGAGGAAGTTATTTCCAATCCTCGGGAGGCCAATATGTGTTTGTGTTGGATGAGCAAGGAGAAGCCCACAAGCGAATTATAAAATTGGGAAGTCAAAACCCAAGTTACTACCAAGTATTAGAAGGATTAAGAGAAGGCGAACAATTTGTTTCTTCTTCTTATGATGACTTTAAAAATTATGAAACAATTGAAATAAAAAACTAAAAATTAAAGAGATGATAAAATTAGAAAAACTTACAAAAGTATACAGAACAGATGAAGTTGAATCAACAGCTTTAAACGAAGTTTCATTTGAAATTAAACAAGGAGAATTTGTGTCCATTATGGGCCCTTCAGGATGTGGAAAATCCACTTTATTAAATGTTTTAGGGATGCTAGATAAACCAGAAAGTGGTAGTTATCAATTTCTTGGAGAAGAAATAGCGCAGCTGAATGAAAAAGGTCGCTCTGAGGTTCGCAAAAAAAACATAGGATTTATATTTCAAAATTTCAATTTGATAGATGAATTGACCGTGTTTGAAAATATTGAATTGCCATTAATTTATAATAAAGTAAGTGCTTCTGAACGTAAGGTAAGGGTAAATGAACTAATTAAGAATATTGGAATTGCACATAGAGCTTCACATTTTCCACAACAGCTTTCCGGTGGTCAACAACAAAGAGTTGCTGTTGCCAGAGCCTTAATTACAAAGCCACCATTAATTTTAGCCGATGAGCCAACAGGGAACTTAGATAGCTCTCACGGGAATGAAGTCATGGAATTACTATGCGAATTACACGAAGCGGGAACTACCATTGTAATGGTAACGCACTCATCGCACGATGCTAGTTATTCTGAAAGGATCATAAATTTATTAGACGGACATGTTGTTTCTGAAAAGAAAAGTAAGGCAAGTCAGGTAGCAGTTTAATTTAAAACCAAAAAAATGTTTAAGAATTATTTAAAAGTCGCGTTTAGGAGCTTAAATAAAAATAGGGTGTACGCCTTTATTAATATTTTAGGATTGGCCTTGGGTTTAACAGTGACCATACTGGTATTTATGTTTGTAAAGGACGAGACCAGTTATGAAAA
>JADWMI010000149.1 GCA_015767395.1 Bacteroidota bacterium
ATTTAGGACTAAACAAATATTCTATTACCCTGATATCATTATTCTTTTTACAATGTCCTTTTAGTATTTCAACACAATTTGAATTATCTAGATTTAAAAGTAGGTGATTATCATGTTCAATAATTTGAACAAATTGTGGAATTTTTCTCTTTGTACGCCATTGGTTTAAATTCGTTAAGTCGGCTATTTCAGTATACATAATATGCCATTGGGCTTTCGATAATATGATATCTTCATACTGAACTCTGGGCAAAAATTTAAAATTGGAAAAGTGTTCTGTCCATTGGAATGCAACAGCCTCTTTTTTATGTTGAAATTGTAATTCGCATAAAAATTTATATATGGGCAATGAATCATCATAAAAATTATGTGCGTTGGACAAAATTGGTATGATTTGTTTGTTCAATCTTTTTGATCTTAATTGTATGTTTCCCTCCTGCACTGAAACATATAAATCATGGATAAAAATCTGATTCTTAATAGGTAATTCTGAGTTGCTTAAATAAACGATCTCATAGGTTCTGTCAACTTTACTTTTGAGTACATTTGCAGTTCTGTTTTCTGGTAAATGGCAGATCTCTGCTAAAATGGTACCTTTATTATATGCATCCTCTTTTTTTGTAATTTGTTTCATAAAAGCTGCTATATCTGAACTTTGCTGGCTAAATCTTGCAATTAAATTTAAGGCCGTAGCGCCACCGGCTGAAGAAAGAAAAATCAATTCTTTATCATCACTGTAATACATTTCAATGAGTGCTGAAAAGGTATTTGATAGACTTTTATGGTCTTGGTCAACAAGCGCTGTAATATCTGAATCTGTTATTTCCAAAACTTTTAGATCATTACACATTAACTTCTCATATTTTAACTGAAAAAAACGTATTATATCCTTATTGCTTTGGACAGGGCTCTTATCCATTGATATCCCTAGCTGCAAATCAGCGATGAGATCAAATTCGTTATAGCTGTTTTCACCGTGAATTTTAATTCCGATTTCCTGATCAAACAACAAGGATAAAGGGATTTCTCTACAACCATATCGATGCTCAAACGCACTTTTGAAATGTTCTAAATAAATTCTTGGGCTAGGTGATGAGATTTTGTTAAGTACTTCAATCGCCTTCAAAACTTTTAAAGGAATTTTAGCTGCTAAAGTATTGTATTCGAATTTTTGGATATAATCTGTCTGAAAATAATGGGAAGGTCTTGTTGATAAGTTCATTTTATCAATTTTCATTCGAATTTTTTCATAGTTGCCCACTGGATTAGTGCCTGCGATATCTAATTTCTTTAAGCTGCTTTGTATATCTTTCAGTAGATTGTTATAAGAGTGATCAGGGTACGTATTTTTTGTATGTTTTATGAGTTTTTCGAAATAATCACTTCCCGTTATTGATGGCGAAATTTCAGGCATTAATAGTTGATTGAAGATTAATTCATCCACAAACCCTACTATTTCATCAGTCGTTAAATTGGTATCCTGATTCTTTGAGATTTGAAGCATAAAATCAACGATCTCGGATACTTGTTTACCTCCAAAAGAAAAATCGATCACTTTTTCTAAATAACAGGTATGGTTTACATTTTCAAGGGTGTACCTTTTGGAATTGTTTTCAATATTGTACTCAATAAATCTATAGTTGGAGCCTAACTTATATAATGAGGTATTAGGGGAAAAACTTGTTGCTCCCTTAATTTTATCCACTCCAATGAGTTTTTTTGAGATCTCAATAAGTACATCCATATCCAAACTGGTATATCGCTTAACCTCTTTTATATTTCTCACTTGGGTGTTGATGTCAAATGTTCCAATAGCACATCCTGAAAATAAGCCAAAGGGAGTACATCTGCTTGCCGCTCTTACTAAATATTTAAGTACCGTTTGATCTAATTTTGACTGTTTATTAGCTTCTGAGCTTTGATAATTTTTAAGTGCTTTCATCAATTCTGGAGATGCCAGATATAAAGCTTCTTTCAAAGAAATATCTTCCATAATTTTACTCATTGGTAGTTTGTTCTTAACAAGCAGTGAGAAACCAAATTTTAGAGGACTTTTAGGTACCCTTAAAATATAATTTTGAAAATGAGAGTAGTTCGCTAACATAATTCATATAGAAAATTAGTTGCTCTTATGGCTAATTTTTTCAGCCAACACAAAGGCATTAAATGCATTTAATACGCCACCAGAATTTGATAATTTTGAAAATGGGACTGTTGTATTGGAATCGTAATCAAGTTCAATATCCAAGTCATACCTTGTTGCCGATTCCATGAGAATTTGTCGAATTTCACTAACCTTTAAATCAGGATAATAGGATAGCAGTAGTGCCGCAACTCCAGAAGTAATCGCTGTTGATAGTGAAGAACCGGAATCAACCTTATAGCTGTCAAATGGTGTTGTTGTTAAAATACTTTCTCCAGGAGCATAAAAATCAACTGTTTTTCTTCCGTAATTTGCCCATACTGGTTTAAAATTAGAATTCAATTCCATACCTGTTGCTCCAACAACAATAAAATTATTTAACACATGATCTTTCGTGTTTTTATTTGGATAGGTAATTATTTTATCTATATCAGTTTCACTATTTCCCGCTCCTTTTACCACTAAAACATTTTGCTCTTCAGCATATAATAGTGCTTGTTGAACCCACTCGTTATGCAATTCATAGGTTCGGTTAGCACTGATATTAATTACTTGAGCACCATTTTCTACAGCATATTTTATTGAAAGTGCGAGGTCCTTGTCGGTTTCAGCTCCGAATTTTGCTTGTATACAAAGCGGCATTAGTTTTACAGTATTGGTAATTCCTCTAACACCTTTGTTATTTGTTCTATGAGCAGCCAAAACACCAGACACAATACTTCCATGGGTGAATTCTTTTAAACTATTAGTTATAAAAGGAGAACCATAGTCTCTATCTTCTATATCATTGACATTATCTCCTATAATTGCCCTGTCGTCAAAACTTATATTGTTTGAATATTTTTCAATCAGATTAGATTCATAAGCTAAATTGTCTGCATAACCATGCATATCAAAATTTAAAAAATCTATCATAAAATAAATATCAGCAGCCTTAATTGAATCTTGTTTTTTGAAAATAGTATAGAGGCTATCCAATTGATTTATTGTGTAGGTGGAACCTCTAAAAATAGAGTCCAATAATTTCTTTGATCTAGGAAATCCTGTATTCAAGAATTCAACATATTCATAATCTTCTTTTAGTTGTCTTTTCATATTTTGATGATCCATGAGTGCTCTTTGATAAATTTTAAAATTTAGAGTATCATTGCCTACTTCCTCTTTAGTTTTACCTTTAAATATGGGGATCAACTCCTTTAATTTTCTAGTATATGAAAAATTAGAGCAGATTAGATTTCCCCCATTCTTATTCCCAATAAAATTCCAACCATTAACGTCATCAACATATCCGTTGTTGTCATCATCAACACCATTGTTCGGTTGTTCATCGTTATTGATCCAAATAAAATCCTTTAAATCTTCATGGTTAATATCAATTTCAGTGTCTATAATAGCGACTATGATTTGTTTTCCTTTTTGATTTTTAATAAGCTCATCATATAGTTTATCAAGACTAATACCTGGCACTCCGTCACTCTCATAGTCTTTTAAATGCCAATGATCAAATTTCTTAGTTTGAGAAAACTCTGGTCTTTCAGTTTTGTTTTTTGTGCAACTAATAATCAAAATGATTATTAGTATATATTTAGGGATCTTCATAAAGTTTATATAAAAAAGCCCTGTTATTCAAGGCTTTTATCTGAATTAAAATAGCGCTAATCTAGTTGGGGTTTTAGTTATTATTTTTTTGGTCTAGTAGGTCTGGTTTTATGGGTCTTTGGTCTAATAGTAATTGGTCCATCATCAGCGGTACTCCCACCAAAAATCTTTTTTTGATTGTTAATCTTAGATACTGTAAATTTTTCTATGCCTAATTTTTTTTCGTGTGTTTTGCCCATAACTTATCTTTCTTTTATAATGAATACTTTTATTTAATTTGCTATGCCATTAATTATTAACAATATAAATGTATAGGGATTTCTGGAACAATTCAAATAGTAAACATGTCAATTCGTAGAATTGACACTTCTTTTTTTAAATTCTTCTATAAAGGATTTGGCAGTCATTTTAAAGACCCTATCAAAACTTTTATTAAATGATTTTGTGTTTGAGAAGCCAACTTCTTCTGCAATAGCCTTAATGGTATATTTCCTGAAAGTAGCGTCTATTTTTAGCCTATCCATGGCATGAGTAACTCTTAAGTCATTAATGTATGGAATAACCCCCTTTTCTTTTGTATGCCTTAAAACTTTTACCAAATATTTCTTATTGGTATTGATAATTTTACATAAATCATAGGTGTTTAAATTGGGTTGAATATATCCACAGCTCAATTCAAAAGCCTCAAGTTTTTCAAGAACCGCCTCAATAATTGCAGAAGGTAGATCTGTTGCTGTTCTGCTTGCAACTACATTTTTAATTTTGGGAGTTTCAGTGCTTATGATTTCTTCAAATCGCTTTCTTTGTTTTCTTTGTTTTTCATAGAAATAATAAAAAATTGTGATAAGAGACAAAACCAATAAAATGATTAAATAGCTCAATTTTTTAGAGGAGCTAACCGAGGAATTGAGTTGTTGTAGTAATAGTTCCTTTTCTTGGATCAAATTTTTGTTATCATATTTTACATTCAAGGTATGAGCTATGGACTTATAATCATTGATATAGATACTGTCTAAGGAAATCAATTTTTTAACATAGGTCAATTGGTTTTTTAAATCTCCATTTCCTTTATGATAATCGATCAGATCTTCAATACCATATCTTAATTCAATCATATAAATTGAATGTCCTTTTTGAACGGAATCTAGCATTTTCAAATGCATTATTTTCATTTGGTAGTCACCTAATTCCTCATAAGATTTGCTCAAATAGTAGTGAGCTATGATTCGATTTGGAATATTTAATTCATCCAAGGACTCTTCAAGATTCGTAATAGCAGATTTAGGATAACCTTTTAAAAATAAGTTGATACCTTCAGCATAGATGAAATAATTATACATCGAAACTTCCGCATGCTCCTCGGAAAAAATCAGCCCTTTTTTATTATAATAGGTGGAAGAATCTAACAGGTGCAACTTTCTGTAATTTTCAGACAGCGAAAATAAAAGGGCCGCATAATCAAAACTATATTCTTTTTTATCCTCAATGGTATCGTAAAACTTCAAACTTTGTTTGAGTAATTTTAAGGCATCACGTTCCTGTCCAATCCTTTCTGCCTTGAGCAGACCAATACTATTTTTGCATGCAGCAACCAGATGTTGATTATTTTTCTTTTCAGCTAGCTCTAATGACAATAAATAATTATCTAGTGCTTTATTAAAATCTTTTTGGTCATAGTGCAACCCTCCTTTTAGAAAATAGGCATATTCAGGATATATAGGATCATCCTTTAATGAAATTGCCAATTCAATAATGATATCTAAATGGAGTAGTGCATTGGTAAATTCACTTAGTTCATATTTAAAATAATGTCCATGAATCTGCTCTAATATATTACCTTCCTTAGTGGCTTTTCTTAAATAGGTGTCTGCAAAATAATTGGCTCTATTGAGATGGCTTTCATCTAAAGCGTTATAATAAGCATTACTAATTGTTGTGTAATCCTTTTGCATAACAGAATCCATCGGGATATCCTGGGCAAGTGCTGCTCTGGTATGTAACAATAATAGCAACAGCATACATATTTTTAGAACTTCTTTCATAGCAATAATACTGTAACTTGATTTAGCTAGATGATTTCATAATAACATAATTACTTATATAACAATAAACAAACTATATTTTAATAAAACCGAACCCCGAAAACGAGTGAAACACTCAAAATTGGGGTTTTAATTTATTAGTATGTCTGGGGTATTATTTTATTAATATGTCTAAAATACAAAGAATTATTTTAGTCCAAAAGGCAAACTAGTCTTGATGTTTTTAAATACTATGGACTTGTAACAAAAAAATAAAAGTTCTAATGGTAAAAACATTAATGGGTATTATTTCCATTGGCTTGTCAAGATTAATTCAATTAATTAAAATAAAGACTTCACTTCTGTATAAATCCTCTCAAAA
>JADWMI010000516.1 GCA_015767395.1 Bacteroidota bacterium
GTCTATATCACTATCAATAATATATTTTTGAATAGAATTCATGGCGTTAAAAATAAAATGAGGATTCATTTGCGCCAATAAGGCTTCCATTTTAACTTCTTCAACACGTTTTTTAATCGAGCTTTTTTCAGCTTCAAACTTTTTCAATTGGTCTATTCTGTATTTATAAAAAATAAATAACGCAACAAATGCCAGCAGAATAGCTAGCAAAATAAACCACCACGATTTCCAAAAAGGAGGTAATATGTTCATTTTTAATACTATTTGATTGAAGTTTAACCCTGTACTTAAATCTGTAACTTTTACCTCAATTTCATATTTTTTAGCAGGTAAATACGGTAAATAAATTTCAGGGGTGGTTGTTGTTTTACTCCAATCTGCGATTGAATTTAATCGATATTGATAGACTAACTTATTAGGATACGCATGCGCGTTGGTCGAAAAATTAATATTAATGGTATTTTTATTATAAGGCAAGGTGACAATATTATTTTCGACCAACTGCTGAATAGATTCATTTTGATTGTTTATTTTAATGCTTTTAAGATTTATTTTTTGAATTAGTTGTTTTGTATTTATTACAGTATCAAGATTTACAGAATAATACCCGTTCTCACTTCCTATAAACAAGACGCCATTTTCAATTTTTGAGCTTAAAAATGGTTGTTTTAAACCTTGTTCCTCATTTAAATAAATGAAATGATTGTCTTTGTAAATTGTCAATCCTTTTTCTGTACCAATTAGTAAACAATCCTTAAATTCTTCTAAAAAAGAAATTGAATTTCCTTGAATATCCGATCTTGGTATTTTGTTTTTTATTTCAAAATTACTGCTGTCATTTATAATAAAAATATCTCCAAATTCATTAGAGATAGCAATATGATCACCCAAAACAGTAATGTGTTTTAATTTTTTTTCTAGCCAAACATTATCTGTTACATATGAAATAAATTGGTTGTTCTGCCAAGTATAAAGCCCTGAAAAAATAGATAAAAAATAGGTTTTATCTCCCTTTTGTAAACTATTAACCACCATTGTTGGCGTAATTTTTAAGTCAGTTCCGTAATAAGTGTAATCAAAATTTTCTAAATCTTGGTAAACTCTCACACCTTCATATGGATTTGTTTCAATTAGATTTCCATTAGCTGAAAAATTAAATTCTTCCGTATGTAATGGTAAATACTTATACAATTCGCCATTTTCTTTCAATGCAAATATTCCAATAGTAGTATTTATCCAAAATAAATGATCAACTGTTTTTACATCATAAAATTTTACATCGTTTGACTTGGTACTATAATCTAATTCATAAAAATTATCATTGTAACTTGGTAATGCTATTTTAGTGTTTTTTACATAATTGGCTTGCCATTTTTTAAAAACTGTAGATTGTATGTTATAACTTTTTTTACTTGTATTTATAATTACGCCATTGTTAAACAATGTCGCTTTTGAATTTATGGTAGATGCAAACCCCAAAATATTTCTATTTTCTGAAGGCGTAAATTTTATGACCGTAGACAAATCAACATCATACAACCCATTGTCTTTTGAACCCACAAAGAGTTTATTAAATTTTGAATCATAAGCCAACGATAAAATTTCTTTACTGGTAATATTAAAATTTGAATTTCGATTGACAAACTCATTATTTACAATTTCATAGACACCTCCATCATTTTTATAGATTCCCCAAGCAGCAGCATATATACTGTTTTGAAATCCCAAACAATAATCCCAAATTACAGAACTTCCTGTTTTTTGCATTGGAATTGTATCTGTTTTAGAAACAAAAGAACTTAAATTAGTTTTTGAAATAAACCCTTTATTACTACTATAAATACTGTCCTTATTTTTGAAAGCAGCATAAATGTATTGATGGTTATTCATTTTATTCAACACTATTTTCTGGCCCTCAACAGTTATTTTATAAACTCCTGAATTATAAGTAGTACAATAAATTTGCTGGTTGAATTCGAAAAACGAAGAAACTCTAAAAAGTTGCTTTTCAGAGGGTTTTAAAGAAACAATTTGATTGGTATTTATATCAACAACCGAAACACCATTACTTGTGCCTACGTACATTTTATTTTTAGATGAAAACAACTTCGTGATTTCATTATGCACCAAACCGCTGGCTTCGTTTA
>JADWMI010000517.1 GCA_015767395.1 Bacteroidota bacterium
AAAGTGAAAACAATGTGTAATTTGTAAATCCTGGGTCTTCGTATACTTTTTTGTCAGTACCTCTGTATTGTCCATTAGCATCGCTAAATAAGTTTGGAGCAATCATGGTATGATACATCGCTGTATAAAATATTTTCTTCTTACTTAAGTCTGGTGTTTCTATCAAAATTTTAGCAAGTTCCTTATTCCATTTTTCATCGGCATCCGCAAATACTTTGTCAAAATCCCAATGTGGAATTTCAGCTTTTATATTCTCAAACGCATTTTTAGAGCTTACTGATGAAACGCCCATTTTAACTTGAATCACCTCGTTTTCAGTAGTTTCAAATTCTAAAAACCCTTTGATGTAATTTCCTTTTGCTTCCGTTCCTTCAACTTTATCATTTCTATCATAAAGCACAAAATTTGTAACAGGCTTAGACAGAATTAAAGTGAAATATTCTCTTTGATCTGCTGCCCATCCTTTTGAAAACCGATACCCTTCAAAAGTTGTTTCATTAATTTGTTTCATGTAGGTATCAACAGTAATATCCGAATTCCCTTCTGATAAATCGATGATAATTCTTGCTTGTTTTGCTTTTGGAAACGTGTACCTATGCATTCCCACTCTTGCTGAAGCTGTTAATTCTGCTTTGATATTATAATCGTCTAATACTACCGAATAATAGCCTGGTTTTGCTACTTCTGTTTCCTTTGAATAAAAAGAGGCAAAAGCATCATTTGGATGCTCCTGATTTCCTGCCCAAATTTTACGCTCTCCAACTGCTGGCATCACAATAAAATCTGATAAATCAGTCATTCCTGTTCCACTAAGGTTCAAATGCGTAAACCCTTTAACGATACTGTCGGTATAATGGTATGATGATGACCAATCCCAACCTTTGTTAAAATTACTTGGCCCAACTTGCACACCGCCAAAAGGTACATTGGCACCAACAAAAACATGACCATGACCTCCTGAACCAATAAATGGATCTACAAATTGGGTTAAGCCAGTTGTTTTTGATTTATTTTCTTCTACCGTTGATTGACAAGAAACAAAAGTTATTGAAAATAAAGTTAGTATTAAAAATGATATTTTGTTTAAATATTTACTGTTCATTATTTCTAGTTCTTTAATATTAGTATTTTTTTAAAGTTTTTACTGCTTACCTATTTGTTTAATTAAAACTAGGAGGTGTTTCATTTTTACCCCAATTTTTATTCGGCTTCTTTGAAGTTTTAAAATCTAATTCCCCACCATTTTTAATTGTTCCCCAATCAATCCAAGTTGAATTATAATTTTTAGCATTCAATTTTAAATTTTTAATATAAAACGCTTCTGAAGAGCCTCCATTTATAGTTAACACACCTTTTGGTAAATTAATAGTTACTTTTTCAAATTGAGGTGTGCTTATTGAAAAGCCTGCAATTCCAGGAATCATTGGGTACATCCCAATAGAAGCATACACATACCAAGCTCCCATAGTACCTAAATCATCGTTTCCTGGCAATCCCGTTGGTTTACTTGTATACATTTCATTAAAAACTCTATGCACAACCTCCGATGTTTTGTAGGGCGTGCTGGTCCAATTATAAATCCACGGTGCTTGAAAATCTGGTTCATTCCCCGCAGCAAACCAATCGTCTTCATACGACGCATCTAAGCGCTTGAAAAAAGTGTTTAATCGTTTTTCAGCTACTTGTTTTCCTCCAATGGTATCAATTAATGTTTCTAAATTGTAAGGCACCATCCAAAAATAATTTTTGTAAGTAGCCTCGCGCCAATCGTGTTCAATATTTTTCCAATCACCATTTGAATGTCGCGAGTTTAACCAATTGTTTTTGGGATTGTAAATGTTTTTCCAATTTTGCGAACGTTTGGTAAAATAAGTAGCATCTTCATTATTATTTAATGCTTGTTTAGCAAACTGACCAATTGCAAAATCAGCCGAAGTATATTCAAGCGTCATTGAAGCAAACGTATGTCCGTCTCTTAAATATTCGGTTAAGTAAGGTCTTATTTCTTGGTTTTGAGAGCGCAACAACGGAATAGTAGCTCCTCTTTTCATATAATAATATGCTTTTTCAACATCAAAATTTGTTGCTCCAAAAACATACGAATTTGCAATTAATATTGGTGTTGGATCTCCTTGCATAATA
>JADWMI010000150.1 GCA_015767395.1 Bacteroidota bacterium
GTTTTTTCGGCTCTTAACTGATTTTCATACGTTCCTGTAAATTGATAATTAATTCCTTTTGGAACAATCAACTCACCTCGATCAATTTGGCCTTGAATTGCGGCTTGCGCTCTTTCAACAACTGTTACTTCAGCTTCACCATTCATTTTGTCAAATAAAACATAGCCGACTAAAAAAGTGTCTTCACTTTTTATAACCTGAGGACCTTGTTCGTATTTAATAGTAACCACTTCAGACAAAGGAATTGGAGATCCATTTGGTGTTGGAATATAAATTTTTTCTAAATCTGATGGACTCGTTCTTTGTTCTCTTGGGTAACGAACTCTAACGCCGTAACGCTCTCTTCCTTCTACAGTTTGGGTGATTAGTTTACCGCCAATTGCAACTTCTAGAACACTTTGAACATTGTTAATGTTTAAGCCATATCTCACTAATTTTTCTCGGTTAATATCTATTAATAAATAGGGTTTCCCTACAATTCTATCAGCAAAAACAGCTTCTTTTTTAACCCCAGGAACTTGTTTTAAAATTTCTTCTAATTGTAATCCGAAAGCTTCAATTTGTCCTAAATCCTGACCTTTTACTTTAATTCCCATAGGGGCTCTCATACCTGTTTGCAACATCACCAAGCGGGTTTCAATAGGCTGTAGTTTTGGAGCAGAGGTTACGCCCGGTAATTTGGTGACACGTACTATTTCGGTCCAAATATCATCAGCTGATTTTATGTTTTTCCGCCAGTTTCTGTAATATTCACCGTCTTCATCTTCAACCAATTGTTTGGTTGCTATTTTTGTTCCTGATGGAATAAATTCTCCAGATTTTGTTTCAAATAAAGCGTCATCATTTACCTTAAATTTTAATCGTTTACCATCTTCATTTAATTTGTATTCAGGTTTGTAAATAATCACATTTTCATACATAGAAAGGGGAGCAGGATCTAAAGCGCTTTCTATTCTACCGGCTTTTCCAACTACGGTTTCAATCTCAGGAATGGTCGCAACAGCCATATCCAATAGTTGTAAAACGCGTTTATTTTCGGCTATACCAGAATGTGGCATTGAGGTTGGCATTAATAAAAAGGAGCCTTCATTTAGCGCTGGCATAAATTCTTTCCCAGTATTTTTCCAAACACTTACACCTAATACAATAATGATTGTTGGCATGCTTAAAAATAACAATTTGTTGTTTAGGGCCCATTTTAAAATACGTACATAGGATCTTCTAAACAGTATAAAAACACCTAGCAACCCAAAACAAATAACACTTACAAAAATAAGGTTGTTGAAAATAGAATTGTCAACACCTAAAGGTCTCCAATAGATACTTAACAACACAACAATTGTGATGGCTGAGGCAGCAATGTTTATCAAATTTGAGTTTTCTTCTGAAAGAATTCCTCTTAGTTTTAAAATACTCGAAATTCCAAAGGCAATCAATAGGATAGCGATATAATAGCCGGAAATAATCCCAACGATACCAGCAATAATTAAAACAATGCTACCGATGTATTTCCCTTTTTTTAAGGAAGGCTTAAAACCAAATAACCAAGCTGCAAAAGGAGGTATTAAAAATAAAGCTACAATTAAAGAAGCCGTTAAAGCCATTGTTTTTGTAAATGCTAATGGGCGGAACAATTTGCCTTCAGCACCTATCATTGTAAATACAGGAACAAAACTAATGATGGTGGTCATTACTGCAGTAATAATAGCGCCTGAAACTTCAGTAGTAGCATTGTAAACCAATTTATTGATAGGCGTTTTATTTCCATCTTCATCCATATGCCGGATGATGTTTTCAGATAGAATTACGCCGACATCCACCATCGTTCCAATGGCAATAGCAATTCCTGATAAAGCCACAATATTAGCATCAACATTGAACAGTTTCATTGAAATAAAAACCATTAAAACAGCGATGGGTAGTAAACCAGAAATTAGTAGAGAAGCTCTTAGATTAAAAACCATTACAATTATGACTAATATGGTAATTAGAATTTCTAAGGTTAAAGCTTCGTCTAAAGTGTTTAATGTTTCTTTAATGAGTTCTGTTCTGTCATAAAAAGGAATAATTGTTACTTGTGATGTGCGTCCGTCTTTTAAAACTTTTGAAGGCAATCCTGCCCCAATATCGGCAATTTGTTTTTTTACATTGGTTATCACCTCCATCGGATTGGCACCATAACGAGCGACTACAACACCACCAACAACTTCAGCACCTTCTTTGTCTAAAATACCTCTTCGTTCGGCTGGACCTAATGAAACTTTAGCTACATCTTTAATTAAAATAGAAGTGAAATCTTTTGAAGTAATCACTGCGTTTTCAATATCCTCAACTGATTTTATATAGCCTAAACCACGAACCAAATATTCTGCCTGATTGATTTCAATTGTTTTTGCACCAATATCTCTATTGGTATTTCGGGCTGCATTTACAACTTGCTCTAAGGAAATATTGTATTCCTTTAAAATATCAGGATCAACATCTATTTGATATTCTTGAACATAACCACCAATGGAGGCAACTTCAGAAACGCCTGAAGCAGATGACAAAGCATATTTTACATAGTAATCTTGAATGCTTCGTAACTCTTGTAAATCCCAGCCACCAGTTACATTACCATCTTTATCTCTTCCTTCTAAGGTGTACCAATAAATTTGACCCAATCCAGTTGCATCAGGACCCAATGACGGTTGAACATCATTCGGTAATAATTCATTAGGAAGTGAGTTTAGTTTTTCTAAGATTCTACTTCTGCTCCAGTAGAACTCTATGTCTTCTTCAAAAATGATATAGATGCTTGAAAAGCCAAACATAGAAGAGCTTCTGATTGTTTTTACACCAGGAATTCCAAGTAATGAAGTAGTTAAAGGATAGGTAATTTGATCTTCAATATCTTGCGGAGAACGACCCGCCCATTTGGTGAATACAATTTGTTGATTTTCTCCAATATCTGGAATGGCATCAACAGCTACAGGGTTTCTTGGAAAACTTCCAGTATCCCAATCAAAAGGCGCGGTAACAACTCCCCATCCAATAAATAATGACAATAGTAATACTGCAACAAGTTTATTTTCTATTAAAAAATGAATGCTTCTATTTAGCATAGATTTGTGTTTTAAGTGTTTAGAATATGGTACTGTTAAGCATAAATCGCATAACAAAATCATCCCAGTTTGATTGAAATCAATTGGGCGTTTTTTCTAAAAACTTAAAATCAAATTAAAAAAACACTGTCAAGAACTTGTATATCCTTGACCAGAAGTGGTGGTGAGTAGTATTTGAAAGGAACGATATTTTCTTGTAACCCATCAAATAAATTAATGTAAGAATAAACAAAAGATGTTATAAAAACTTGTTGTTCAAAATTTATATTTGAAACGTGTGTTTTTAATTCACTTTGACCTTCAAATTGTTTTATAATATCACTACAACAATTCTTTTTTGAAACATTACAATCTTTGTTAGGTAATGGTATTTCTTGTTCCATACCACAAGATTCAGCTTTTGAAAAAAGGGCGCTATCTACTAATGAATCACCGCAATAGTGCTCAGAAACAGTAAATGACATTGTAGAGAAAAGTACTACAAAGGTCATGAAAACGGCTGCTATTTTCTTCAAAAATTCTTTCATTATTTAATGCAAAGTTAATAATTATAAATTAATTGTAACTAAATAAATGTTAATTGAGGATATTTTTGATTTTTGGGAGAGACGTTTTAAGTATTCGTTTAGATTATTTTTGCCTACCTAGTGGGTTGTATATGGGGCTGTTTAATTTAAAATAAAACAGTAATTTTTAAAGCGTTAGCACTATTTAATTAAGGATTTTAATTTAACGTTTTCAAACTATATTAATAGCGTAAAATAATCTATATTTGATAATTAATTTTAAGATTGAGTTATTGAAATCATTTAGTGTTTATTTGTTATTATTGACTTCCTTTTTAATTAAAGCTCAAGAGACATTGCCTGTTTATTCTGATTATTTGTCAGATAATGTATTTTTAGTGCATCCTTCGGCTGCAGGTATTGGAAATTGCAGTAAAATAAGATTTACTGCAAGAAATCAATGGAGTGGAACTGAAGATGCTCCTGCTTTACAAACTTTAACTGGACATACAAGGATTGGTGATAATATTGGACTTGGACTAGCCTTATTTAATGATAAAAATGGTTATCATTCTCAGCAAGGAGTTGAGGCTGTTTTTGCGTACCACATAAATTTAGTAGATCCAGAAATAGCAAATCAATTGTCTTTTGCATTGGGATTTGTTGGTGTTATGAATAAAATTGACGAAAGTTCATTTACCATTTATGATCCCGTTATTTCGGGAATTGTAGAAAGTGAAGGTTACTTTAATGCAGATTTCAGTGTAGCCTATCATTATGAAGGTCTTTTTTCTTATTTCACGGCTAAAAATATAATGATGAATGCCCGTAATTTATATGGTGAAGAAGAAGACTTAAATTTAAGAAGGTATTTGCTTACATTGGGTTATTATTTTGAATCTGGAAATAGTTTTCAATTTGAGCCTTCAGTAATGGGGCAATTTATTGAACGTACAGGTGAGAAATTTATTGACTTTAACATTAAAGCTTATAAAAATATTCAAAACGCTCAAATTTGGGCTGCATTTTCCTTCAGACAGGGGTTTGATAATGCAATAGATGGACAAGAGTTGCAATACTTTACGCCCATTATTGGAATTAATTATAAGAACTTTATGTTTTCTTACACTTATACCAAACAAACGGGTGATATTTTGTTTGATGATGCTGGTTACAACCAAATTACATTAGGGTTTAATTTTGGGTGTAGAACACCTCGAAATAGTGGTTGTCCTAATATGAACTATTCTTTTTAAACTAATTTTTACAATTTACGTTTATTAAAAACACATTTTTTTATGATTATTAAAGAACTAAATGGAAACAAGCCAATTTTTGGTGACGATTGTTTTATTGCTGAAAATGCAGTAATAATAGGTGAAGTTGAAATGGGAAACCAATGTAGTATCTGGTACAATGCGGTTATAAGAGGAGATGTACATTATATAAAAATGGGTGATAAAGTAAATGTGCAAGATGGTGCAGTTATTCATGCAACTTATCAAAAATACCCAACGAATATTGGTAATAATGTGTCTATTGGCCACAACGCAATGGTGCACGGATGTACGATTCACGACAATGTATTAATAGGGATGGGCGCTATAGTAATGGATGATTGTGTTGTTGAAAGTAACTCAATTATTGCTGCTGGAGCGGTACTTACAAAAGGAACACACGTAAAATCAGGGACTATTTATGGAGGTGTTCCTGCTAAAAAAGTGAAAGACATAAGTCAGGAACTAATTTCAGGTGAAATCGATAGGATAGCCAATAACTATGTTAAATATGCTGGTTGGTATAAAGAGTAAATTTTGGGCGTTCCCTGCGGTCAGGCTTTCCGCTATATCTTTTAAATTTCGCTTTGCTACCTTAAAAAGGATGCCGCTGCAATCCTTAACGCAAATGAATTTAAAAATTTAGTTCAGTTACTTCGAAATTTATGGAAACATCTTGTAAAATTCGTTCTAAAACAGTTTTATCCGAATTGGTATAAAATAGATGTTGACTTTTGTTTTTTGAAATTGATAATAGGTTGTGTTTTTCAAGAATCGTTTTTGTTTGCCGTGTAACAGCCCCACCTGAATCAATTATTTTTACATGTTCACCAACAATATTTTTAATTTGTGGAATCAAATAGGAGTAATGTGTACAACCTAAAACCAAATGATCGATATTAAATTGAAGCATTGGTGTTAAGTATTTTTCTAACAATAATTTGAGCGCATCAGAATCTAATTTCCCAGCTTCAATAAGGGGTACAAGCCCTTCACCATCTTGTTCAATATTTGTAATATTTTTGGTATACTCATTCGCGGTTTTTTCAAAAAGTTTACTTGTGAGCGTTCCTTTTGTTGCAAGTATACCGATAGCGCCCGTTTTACTGAAAAGTGCAGCAGGCTTAATTGCTGGTTCTATCCCGACAATAGGAGTTGAGTAGTTGGCACGTAAATAATCAATGGCATTTGTTGTTGCCGTATTGCAAGCAACTATTATAATTTTACA
>JADWMI010000031.1 GCA_015767395.1 Bacteroidota bacterium
GATGTTTTAAGCCGAAGACAATATGTTTTGCAATTCAAAGATTTAAAAACAGGAGCGATTTTTCCTGAAAAAATTGAGAATACAACAGGAAATGCAACTTGGGCCAATGATAGTAAAACGGTGTTTTATACTCAGAAAAATCCATCTACATTGCGTGGAGAAAAAATATTTCGTCATATTTTAGGAAGTGATCCAGCTACAGATGTTGAGGTTTTTTATGAAGAAGAAGAAGCTTTTAGCACTTTTATTTATAGAACAAAGTCAGGCAAATATTTAATAATAGGATCGCAAAGTACGGTTTCAACCGAGTACAGGATTTTAGAAGCTGATAACCCAACAGGAGCATTTAGATTGTTTCAATCTAGAGAACGTGATTTTGAATATGAAGTTGCACATTTTAATGATGATTTTTACATCCTTACCAATAAAGACAATGCGACCAATTTTAAATTAATGAAAACTTCTGAAAAGAAGACTTCTAAAGAAAATTGGGTTGAGATAATCCCGCACAGAGCAGATGTATTGATTGAAGATATTTCAATTTTTAAAGATTTTTTAGTGGTTGAAGAGCGCTCAAATGGTCTGTGTGAAATTAGAATTATGCGTTGGGATGGGACTGAAGATTATTACCTGCCTTTTGGAGAAGAAACCTATGCTGCGGGTGTATATTCAAACCCAGAATTCGATACCAATGTAATTCGTTATGGGTATAATTCTATGACAACTCCAAGTTCTGTAATAGATTTTAATGTTGAAACAAGGGCAAAAGAAATTAAAAAAGAACAGCAGGTTTTAGGCGGTGACTTTGATAAAATAAATTATAAAAGTGAACGTTTGTGGGCTACAGCCAACGACGGAACCAAAATACCAATGTCATTGGTATATCATAAAAACACCCAATTAAATGAGGGTACGCCACTGCTTTTATACGGTTACGGATCTTATGGAATTACCGTAGATGCCGGTTTTAGTACTACCCGTTTGAGTTTGTTAGATAGAGGTTTTGTGTTTGCCATAGCCCATGTTAGAGGAAGCGAATATTTAGGGCGAAAATGGTATGAAAGCGGAAAATTATTACAAAAAATAAATACGTTTACAGATTTTATAGATTGTGCTAAGTATTTAATTGATAAAAAATACACATCTCGCGAGCATTTATATGCTAGTGGAGGGTCTGCTGGTGGTTTGTTAATGGGGACCGTAATTAATATGGAGCCAGAATTGTTTAATGGTGTTATTGCTTCTGTGCCTTTTGTTGATGTAGTAACGACCATGTTAGATGATAGTATTCCTTTGACAACAGGGGAGTACGATGAGTGGGGGAACCCAAATGAAAAGGAATCTTATGAATATATGAAAATGTATTCTCCGTATGACAATGTTGAAAGCAAACAATACCCAAATATGTTGGTTACAACAGGTTTACATGACTCACAAGTTCAATATTTTGAACCAGCAAAATGGGTGGCGAAATTAAGAGAATTAAAAAACGGAAAAAATTTATTATTAATGCACATTAATATGGAAACGGGTCATGGCGGTGCTTCAGGAAGGTTTGAAGCCTTGAAAGAGGTTGCAAGAGACTATAGTTTTATTATTGATTTAGAAGTTGCATTGTAATTAAAAAAAAAATATTAAATTTGCACGTTGTAGATAATTAATCGAAAATTCTTTATTGAATATTCGATTTTTGAATTAAACTATTTAAAATGACACGAAATACTGGTATTAGTAACAATATTTTAGACCTAATAGGTAAAACTCCTTTAATTAAGCTTAATAAAATCACAAAAGATCTTCCCGGTAACTTTTATGCAAAGTACGAAGGATTTAATCCAGGTCATTCTATGAAAGATAGAATAGCCTTACATATTATTGAAGAAGCTGAAAGACAGGGGTTATTAAAAGAAGGAAGTACAATTATTGAAACAACCTCAGGAAATACAGGATTTAGCCTTGCAATGGTCAGTATTATTAAAGGATATAACTGTATGTTGGCAGTAAGTTCAAAAGCTTCTGCGGGGAAAATTAATATGCTAAAAGCAATGGGAGCAAAGGTTTATGTATGCCCAGCGCACGTAAAAGCTGACGATCCTCGTTCATATTACGAAGTTGCAAAAAGATTACATGCTGAAACTGCAAATTCAGTTTATATCAATCAATACTTTAACCAGTTAAATGCAGAAGCGCATTACAATTCTACTGGACCAGAAATTTGGGAACAAACCAATGGTGAAATTACACATTTGATTGCTGCAAGTGGTACAGGAGGAACTATTTCGGGAATATCGAAGTATTTGAAAGAACAAAATCCAAATATTAAAATTTTAGGAGTAGATGCTTACGGTTCCATTTTAAAGAAATTTCATGAAACTGGAGAGTTTGATCAAAATGAAATTTATCCATATAGAATTGAAGGTTTAGGGAAAAATTTAATTCCAACCGCTACTAATTTTGAATTGATAGATGTTTTTGAAAAAGTAACAGATGAATCATCGGCACATAGAGCAAGAGAATTAGCAATTACTGAAGGGTTATTTACCGGTTATACAAGTGGTGCCATTGTTCAAGCAACAATGCAATATGCTGAGAAAGGTTATTTTGATGAAAACTCAAAAGTTGTATTGGTATTACCTGATCACGGTTCTAGATATATGGAGAAAATATTTTGTGATGATTGGATGAAAGAACAAGGTTTTTTTGATTCTAAAAAAGAAGCACACGAAGTTGTAGAATACATTAAATAATATTTAAAGTATGATTTAAAAGAAGAGGTTAAGAATTATTTTTTTAACCTTTTTTTTTGTTTCATTTACGTTTGTTAGCAAAAAAAAAATCACGTAATTTGCAACCTCGTAGATGTTATTGAGAAATACATATATGTTAAAATAATATATAAATGAAAGATTTATTTGAAAGAATAGTAAAGGACAAAGGTCCTTTAGGGAAATGGGCTAAGCAAGCTGAGGGATATTATGTTTTTCCAAAGTTAGAAGGTGAGATTTCTAATAAAATGATATTTAATAATAAGGAGATTATTACTTGGAGTATCAATGATTACCTTGGATTGGCAAATCATCCGGAAGTGAGAAAGGCTGATGCTGAAGCAGCAGCTGATTATGGAATGGCTTACCCTATGGGTGCTAGAATGATGTCTGGTCATACAAAATACCATGAGCAATTAGAAAATGAATGTGCAGAATTTGTTGAAAAAGAATCTGCTTATTTAGTGAATTTTGGTTATCAAGGTATGGTTTCAGCTATTGATGCTTTGGTTACCAAACATGACGTTATTGTTTATGATGTAGATGCACATGCTTGTATTATTGATGGTGTTAGATTGCATCACGGTAAAAGATTTACTTACCAGCATAATGATATTGAAAGTTTAGAAAAGAACTTAAGAAGAGCAACTAAAATTGCTGAAGAAACAGGAGGCGGAATTCTTGTGATTTCTGAGGGTGTATTTGGAATGCGTGGTGAACAAGGAAAATTAAAGGAAATTGTAGCTTTAAAAGAAAAATATAATTTTAGATTTTTAGTTGATGATGCCCACGGATTTGGAACTTTAGGTAAAGACGGTAGAGGTGCTGGTGTTGAACAAGGTGTTCAAGAAGGGATCGATGTTTATTTTGCAACTTTTGCAAAATCAATGGCCGGAATTGGCGCTTTTTTCGCAGCAGATAAAGATATTATTCAATATTTGCAGTACAATATGCGATCTCAAATGTTTGCAAAATCATTGCCAATGGCAATGGTTAAAGGTGCGCTAAAGCGTTTAGAGATGCTTAGAACAATGCCAGAACTAAAGGCAAAACTTTGGGAAAATGTAAATGCTTTACAGAATGGTTTAAAAACAAATGGATTCAATATTGGTAAAACCAATACTTGTGTAACTCCAGTGTTTTTAGAGGGAGATATTCCGGAAGCGATGGCTATGGTCAATGATTTACGTGAAAATTATTCAATATTTTGTTCGATTGTGGTGTATCCTGTAATACCAAAAGGATTGATAATCTTACGATTAATTCCAACTGCTACACACACATTAGAAGATGTAAAGGTAACTATTGAAGCGTTTTCAGCAATTCGTGAGAAATTAGAAAAAGGTGTTTATAAACGTATTGCAGCTTCAATGATGTAGTATGTAAAATATAAAACTTAAAAAGCCTTTTAGATTTTTCTAAAAGGCTTTTTTTATAAGTAGGAATTTGCTTAATGTTAATATCCTTCAGATAAGTTTTTAAGCGTATTTTTATTTATTATTTTTATTTTCTTTCCAATTAAATCAATAACACCATCCTTTTTTAAGTTAGATAGCAAACGGATAGCAGATTCAGTAGCGGTACCTATGGTATTTGCAATTTCTTCTCTGGTTAATACAACATCAATACAGCCTTCATTATCAACTCCAAATAAATCTTCTAATTGCACTAAAGTATCAGCTAACCTATCTTTTACAGGTTTTTGAGCCATTTGTGAAATAGAAGTATTTGCTTCATTTAATTGATGTGAAATATTACGCATCATTTGTAATGAAAAGTTATTATTTTCTCTAATAGTTTCTATAATATCACCTTTGGGTATGAAGCAAACATGCATATCTTCCAAAGCAATTGCATTTAACCCAACAAGTTCATCACTTAAAATAGAACGTTGACCTAAAATATCTCCACCTTTAATAAATTTGATGATTTGTTCTTTTCCGTTGGTATTAAGCTTTGTTAATTTTGCTTTGCCATCTTTAATACAGTACAAACCATTAATAGCATTCCCTTCGGTCATTAAATTATCACCCTTTTTAATTATAAGTGACGTTTTATGATCTGAAAATTTTTCCAATTCATCATGAGTTAATGTTTTAAGCGCATTAAATCTCTTGATAATACATTGCCTGCATTTTGAAGACATATAGTTATGTGATTTTAGTTTTAGTTTAGTGTGCTAATGTACTAAAATTAATGATATTTATCATACCTAAAAGATAATAATTGAATAGTTTTGTGCTTGAAATTTAAAATTTAATGAGTAGCTCCAATTGTTTTCATTGTGGATTAGAATGTAACAAGATTAAAATTTCTTTTGATGAGAAATATTTTTGCTGTAATGGCTGTAAAACGGTTTATGAAATCTTAAATGCAAATGAATTAAGTTGTTATTATGATTTTGAAACAACACCAGGAACCATTCCATCTGATATAAAAGGAAAATACATTTACTTAGAAAATGATTCAATTGTTGAGAAACTTGTTGAGTTTAATGATGGTGATACAACCGTCGTAGAATTCTTTATTCCTAGTATTCATTGCAGCTCTTGTATCTGGGTGTTGGAAAATTTGAGTAAATTAAATGAGGGAGTTACCACGTCAATGGTAAATTTCCCGAAGAAAATGTTGCGTATTACTTTTAAAAATAATCAAACCAACTTAAAACAATTGGTTGAGTTAATAACTTCCATTGGATACGAGCCATATATAAGTTTAGAAGATGCTGATGTAAAAAATAAAAGGGTAGATAAAACCCTTATCTATCAAGTTACAATTGCCGCTTTTTGTTTTGGAAATATTATGCTATTGTCATTTCCTGAATACTTTGATGTAGGCGCAGAGGACTTCTGGCTAGAAAAGTATAAGTTTTTATTTCGATGGCTCATGTTAACAATGTCTATTCCAGTGGTGTTTTTTTCTGCTAAAGATTATTTCATTTCAGCATATAAGGGTTTGAGGCATCGTATTTTAAATATAGATGTACCAATTGCAATTGGAATTTCTGTATTATTTATTAGAAGTGCTATTGAAGTCATATGGAATATAGGTGCTGGTTTTTTTGATAGTTTAACAGGTTTGGTTTTCTTTTTATTACTGGGGAAATTTTTTCAACAAAAGACATATAATTTTTTGTCTTTTGAACGTGATTATAAATCATACTTTCCAATAGCAGTAACTAAAATTGTTGAAAATGAGGAAACGAGTATTCCTGTAAAGGATATTGAAAAAGGAGATCGGTTGTTGATTAGAAATGAAGAATTAATTCCTGTTGATGGTATTTTAATTAATGGAAATGCATCCATTGATTATAGTTTTGTTACTGGTGAATCTGCACCTGTTATAAAGCAATCTGGAGATAAATTATTTGCTGGAGGGAAACAAACTTCTGGAGCTATCGAAATGGAAGTTATTAGTACCATGTCACAAAGTTATTTAACACAGTTATGGAGCAATGATGTGTTTAATAAAACCAATGAAATTACGATTAAAAATATCACAGATTCAATTAGCAAATATTTTACAATTGCCATTTTAACCATTGCTGTTATAGCAGGAATTTATTGGTATTTGACAACGCCTTCAATGGTTTTTAATGTTGTTACTGCTGTTTTAATAATTGCTTGTCCCTGTGCGTTAGCTTTATCTGCTCCCTTTGCTGTAGGGAATATGTTGCGGATTTTTGGTTATAAAAAATTCTATTTGAAAAATGCTGAGACCATTGAGAATATTTCAAAAATTGATACTGTTATTTTCGATAAAACCGGGACCATAACTTCGAGTGATAAATCTGAAATTAGTTACAAAGGCGTAGCTTTAAGTATGGATGAAATTAAAGCAGTAAAAGCGGTTTTGAGAGCTTCGAACCACCCTTTAAGCAGGTTGTTATATCATTTTATTTCAGTAGAAATATCAGATGAAAAACCAGCAGTTTATCAAGAGTTTATGGGGAAAGGTATTGAAGCTGAAATTGGTGGACTTGAAATTAAAATAGGTTCAGCTAGTTTTGTGGGGGCTCGTTCCGCTAGCATTAATGAGACTTCAATTTATATTAAAATTAATGATGATTTAAAGGGTTTTTATATTTTTAAAAATAGTTATAGAGCAGGAATGAAGCAAGTTTTTGAATCGCTATCTAAATCATATAAATTAGTTATTTTGTCAGGTGATAATGATGGTGAAAAACTTCATTTAGAAAAAATATTACCGATAAACACCCAGTTTGAATTCAATCAGAAGCCAGAAGATAAATTAGAATTTATAAAGAAAAGACAGCTTAACGGAGAAAAAGTGATGATGGTTGGCGATGGGCTGAATGATGCAGGTGCATTGGCGCAAAGCAATGTAGGCATTGCCATTTCTGAAAATGTAAATGTGTTTTCACCGGCCTGTGATGCTATTTTAGATGCTACATATTTCGACAAATTACCAACGTTTTTAAAACTATCAGGTAAGACTATTGCTATCATAAAAGTGAGCTTTGTTATTTCGTTTTGTTACAATTTAGTAGGGATGTCTTTTGCTTTAACGGGGCATTTAACGCCAATTGTAGCTGCAATACTAATGCCGTTGAGTTCTATATCAATCGTTGTATTTGTGACTGTCGTTACAAATTGGATTTCTAAAAAGATTTAGTATTCTTATAATAAAGGATAAGTAAGTGTTTTTTTTATGATTCAATTTCTATATTTTTAAATGATAAATATTATATTTGTTCATTGAAAACGAAACGAAGTAACTGAAAATGGAAGTAGTTTATATAACAATAGGCGTAAGTATTATTGTTGCAATCTTTTTTTTTATAGCATTTATCATGTCAGTTAAATCGGGGCAGTATGACGATACCTATACGCCATCGGTTCGTATGTTGTTTGATGATGAGCTCGTTACGGACAAAAACAAGCACAAACAAGCAAAAACAAGCACAAAAAAGCACAAACTAGAATAAATAATAACTAACAATTAATCAAACAAGTATGGAAAAAGAACAGTTTTATTATGATAATAAAATCGTAAAAATGTTTCTTTGGGCTACAATTCTATGGGGAATTGTAGGAATGTTAGTAGGGCTATTAGTAGCGCTACTTTTTGTTTACCCAGGATTATTAGAATTTGCAGGATCAGACAACGCCATTTCATGGTTAAGTTTTGGACGATTACGACCACTGCATACCAACGCGGTAATTTTTGCCTTTGTTGGTAACGGAATTTTCTTAGGCGTTTACTATTCAACCCAAAGATTACTTAAAGCAAGAATGTTTAACGATGTTTTAAGTAGGATTCATTTTTGGGGGTGGCAGGCCATAATTGTAGCTGCTGCAATTACTTTACCCTTAGGTTTTAATTCATCAAAAGAGTACGCAGAATTAGAGTGGCCAATAGATATTGCGGTTGTTTTAATTTGGGTAGTTTTTGGAATTAACTTGATTGGTACCATCTTAAAACGAAGACAACGTCATATTTATGTTGCTATTTGGTTTTATATTGCTACGTTCATCACAATTGCTGTGCTATACATATTTAACAATTTAGAAATGCCAATAACAGCTTTCAAAAGTTATTCGGTGTATTCAGGTGTGCAGGATGCTTTGGTACAATGGTGGTATGGACACAATGCAGTGGCCTTTTTCTTAACAACACCAGTATTGGGTTTAATGTATTACTTTATTCCAAAAGTAGCCAATAGACCAGTATATTCTTATAGGTTGTCTATCATTCACTTTTGGACATTAATTTTCTTATACATTTGGGCAGGACCGCACCATTTATTATATACAGCTTTACCAGAATGGGCGCAAAACCTAGGAACGGTATTCTCTATAATGTTAATTTTCCCATCTTGGGGTGGTATGATTAACGGTTTGTTAACCCTTCGTGGTGCTTGGGATAAAGTTCGGGAGAATCCAGTATTAAAATTCTTTGTTGTGGCAATTACCGGTTATGGTATGGCTACATTTGAAGGTCCAATGTTATCGTTTAAAAATTTAAATGCGATTGGTCATTATACAGACTGGATCGTTGGTCACGTTCATATTGGAGCATTGGCATGGAATGGGTTTATGGTTGCTGGTATTGTTTACTGGTTGGCTGAAAAACTTTGGAAAACGCCATTATATTCTAAAAAATTAGCAAATACACATTTCTGGTTAGGTACTTTAGGGATCTTATTTTATGCCATTCCGTTATATGTTGCAGGGTTTACACAAGCATTTATGTGGAAACAATTTAATCCTGACGGAACCTTGGTTTATGGGAATTTCTTAGAAACAGTGACGCAAGTGATACCCATGTATGCAATGCGTGCCATTGGAGGAACATTGTATTTAACAGGTTTTGTTTTATTAGCCATTAATGTAATTAAAACAGCAAAAGCTGGATCACCTGTTGAAGATGAATTGGCAGAAGCTGTTCCATTGAAAAAAATAAGTGGAAAAAGAATTGCGGGGGAAGGTTTCCATACTTGGTTAGAAAGAAGAGTTGTATTGTTTACAATTTTAACGACTGTTGCTATTTTAATTGGTGGATTGGTAGAAATTGTTCCATTAATTTTAGTGAAATCAAACGTGCCTACTATTGCAAGTGTAAAACCATACACGCCATTAGAGTTGGAGGGTAGAGATATTTACATTCGTGAAGGTTGTAACAACTGTCATTCACAAATGATTCGTCCTTTCCGTTCAGAAGTGGAACGTTATGGAGAATATTCAAAAGCAGGTGAGTTTGTGTATGATTTCCCATTCCTTTGGGGGTCACGTAGAACTGGACCAGATGTACATAGAATAGGTGGAAAATACAACGACAACTGGCATTTCAATCATATGTCTGATCCGCGATCAACGTCACCAGGATCCATTATGCCACGTTATTCATGGTTAATTCAGAACGACCTAAATGCTTCAAATATTGAAGATAAAATGGAAGGTTTAGTTGGTTTAGGTGTGCCTTATACTGCTGAAGAAATTGCTGGTGCTAAAGATAAATTACTAGCGCAGGCAAAAGAAATTGAAGGAAATTTAAGACAAGATCCTGAATTTGTAATCAATTATGGTTCAAGTAATATACAAAACAAAGAGATTGTTGCTTTGATTGCCTATTTACAACGTTTAGGTACGGATATTAAAGCAGGTAAAACTGCACAAAAATAAATCGATATGCTAAAATTTATTAAACACAATTTAGAAGGTATTGATGGGGTTGAAATTTATCCAATAATTTCACTATTGTTATTCTTTACCGTTTTTGTAACAATGATTATTTTTGTTTTTAAACTGCCTAAAAAAAGCATAGATGAAGTGAGCCAATTGCCTTTAGACGAAGAAACTAATATTAAAGAAATTAACCATGAGTAAAAGTTCAGAAAATTTATCGGGTTGGAAAAAGTTCATGAAATCCATGACCAAAGCCCACGAGTTAGGAACAGAGGAAGATATATTGTTAGACCATGATTATGATGGGATAAGAGAATTGGACAATGTTTTACCGCCTTGGTGGTTGTATGGTTTCTATATTACAATTGCAATAAGTATATTTTATATTTTTCAAATATTTTATAATTCAGAAGAGTACAGTCAGGAGAAAGAATTTGCAACTGAAATTGCAGAAGGTAAAGCGGAGGTTGAAGCATATAAAGCTGCAAATCCTGAGTTATTTGATGATTCAAATATAGTCGTTTTAACAGATGCAGAAAGTATTGCAAAAGGAAAAGAATTATTTACTTCTAAAACTTGTTTTGCTTGTCACCTAAATGATTTAGGAGGTAGTATTGGACCTAATTTAACGGATAACAAGTGGATATTGGGGGGTGATGTAAAATCTATCTTTAACACTTTAACAAATGGAGGAAGACCAGGAAAAGGGATGATTGCTTGGGAAAGCACCATTACCAGAGATGAAAGAATTCAATTAGCAAGTTATATTATATCAATGCAGGGTACACAGCCAGCAGCTCCAAAAGCACCCGAAGGAGATATAATTTGGCCTGTAGAATAGCAATTTAAATGCATAAGTATCACTTTTTTATGAAGGTTATACTTATCATAATTTTCAAATAAAAAGAATAAGGCTGTTTTTATATTTTTTGTAACTTTTGTTTTTTTGAGTTAAGTATTTAACCTTAAATTTAAGGAGTTCAAAAAGATATAAGAGCAACCTTTTTTAGTTAAATATGGCAGCGCAAGAAAAAGAAAAATTCAGAGATTCAATTGGAACAATTGATGAAAGTGGGAAAAGAAATTTTATTTTCCCAAAAAAGCCTAAGGGTAAATTCTACAATTATAGAACTTATGTAAGTTGGGTTTTATTGGCTTTTTTACTTTCGGCTCCTTTTATAAAAATTAAAGGAAATCAATTTTTATTGTTCAATATTTTTGAACGTAAATTTCACATTTTTGGTTTCCCTTTTTGGCCGCAAGATTTTCATTTATTGGTGATTTCAATATTGGTAAGTGTTGTTTTTATTATTTTATTTACGGTTGTTTTCGGTCGAATATTTTGTGGGTGGATGTGTCCTCAAACTATTTTTATGGAAATGGTTTTTCGAAAATTCGAGTATTTAATTGAAGGGGATAGAACAAAACAAATAAAACTTGATAAACAAGCGTGGAATGCTGAAAAAATACGAAAAAGACTTACTAAATGGATAACTTTTTTTATCATTTCATTTATAATTTCCAATGTGTTTTTAGCCTATATAATAGGGTCAGATGAAGTATTGGTTTATATCACCGATAGCCCTGCTGCTCATATAGGAACTTTAGTAAATTTACTGGTTTTTACATTGATTTTTTATTTTGTATTTGCCTGGTTTAGAGAACAGGTATGTATTATTGTTTGTCCTTATGGTAGATTACAAGGGGTTTTATTAGACAATAAATCTATAAATGTTGCCTATGATTTTGTGAGAGGAGAAGGAGCGAATGGGCGTAAAAAACTTCGGAAAAATGAAAAAAGAGATGATTTAGGTCATGGAGATTGTATAGATTGTAAACAATGTGTTTTGGTTTGTCCTACGGGTATTGATATCAGAAATGGTACGCAGTTAGAATGTGTTAATTGCACGGCATGTATCGATGCTTGTGATGAGATAATGGACAACGTTGGATTTGAACCTGGATTGATAAGATATGCTTCAGAAGATGATATTGAGAGAAAAGAGCAGTTTAAATTCAACGCGCGTTTAATTGCATATTCATCAATCTTAACAATTTTATTAGGTGTTTTAACAACAATGTTATTTTTAAGAAATGATGTTGAGGCTACTATTTTGAGGTTGCCTGGTCAAACTTTTCAAAGTACCAAAACCACCATTAAAAATGTTTATACGGTGAAGTTAATAAATAAAACGACAGAAGATATTAGTGCTGTTTCTATCAAATTAATTTCACACGAGGGAACTGTTGATATGGTTGGTGGGATGATGGATGTTAAGAGACAAGGATTAAAAGAAGGGACTTTATTTATTGAAATAGATAAAAAAGATTTAAATTCGTCCAAAGAAAAATTAAAGATTGGAATTTATTCAAATGGTGTATTGATTGATAAAACCACCACTAATTTTTCAGGACCCATTAAAGTTAAATAGATGAAATTTAGAATAAGTTGGCCAGCAGGTATTATTATAGCAATTACTTCATTTGTAATATTTATACTTTCATTTGTGTATAAGGTTACTTTTTTGCCAGAATATGATCATCATTTGGTATCTGAAGACTATTATAAGGATGAACTAAATTATCAGCAAGAAATTGACAAACAAAATAAAGGCATTGAATTGAAGGAAAATATTACTTTAGTGAAGACCTCAAAAGGATTGTCAATTAATTTTCCTGCTGAATTTGATCCGACAAAAATAACAGGAACAATTTATTTTCAAAGATTGTCTAATGGGAAAATAGATTTTGAATTTCCTATTCAATTAGAAACCAGCAATTTTATTGTTAAAGATGAAAATTTGGTTGCAGGAAGATGGGATGTTAAAATTGTGTGGTTTGTAAATGATACGGAGTATCTATATAAAGAAAAAATAAGTTACTAATATGCTATGGACAGCATTGGTTTTAGGATTGGCAGGGAGTTTTCACTGTATAGGAATGTGCGGTCCGATTGCTTTTGTGATTCCGGTTGATAGGACTTCTAAAACAACATTGTTTTTTCAAATATTTTTATACCATTTTGGTAGGTTACTAAGCTATTCCATAATTGGTTTGTTATTTGGATTTATAGGTAAAGGACTTTATTTGGCTGGTTTTCAGCAACGGTTGTCTATATTAATGGGCGCAATCATGATTGCTTTGGTTATTATTCCAATTTCAATTTTTAATAAATTCAATTTTTCAAAACCTTTGTATAAGATCATTGGAAAAGTAAAACAAAAACTGGGAATTTATTTGAATAAAAAATCTAACAAAGCAATATTTTCAATTGGTTTTTTTAATGGATTTTTACCCTGTGGTTTGGTTTATATGGCCTTAATTGGGTCAGTTTCAACAGGAAACATTTTACAAGGCGCTTTATATATGGCTTTATTTGGAATGGGTACCATTCCGTTAATGACCGCAGCAGTTTTATTAGGAAATTTTGTAAATTTAGCTATCAGAACAAAAATTCAAAAAGTTATTCCTGTTTTGGTTGTAATCATTGGATTATTGTTTATTTTGCGTGGATTGGGATTGGGAATTCCTTATGTTTCTCCATCTGATGCGAAATTGCAAATTTCTAATAATCCCGCAGATTGTGTAACTATTGAAAAGATTGAATAAAAAATGGAAGATATTTCGAAAATAACCATAGACGAATTTGAAAATATAAATTCAAATAAAGAGCTTCTAGACTTAATTCAGAAAAAAAATATTTCAATAGAAAAGGTAGAAAATAAGTTGTTTTATGAAGAAGAATTAAGAAAGCTTCAAATAGAATTGGTGAAATTACAGCACTGGGTAACTAAAAATAATAAGCGTGTGGCTATTCTTTTTGAAGGTCGTGATGCAGCAGGAAAAGGAGGGAATATTAGAAGGTTTACCGAGCATTTAAACCCACGAGCTATGAGGGTTGTAGCTTTAACCAAGCCAACTGAATTGGAAAGAGGTCAATGGTATTTTAGAAGGTATATTAAAGAATTACCAAATTCAGGTGAAATTGTGTTTTTTGATAGAAGTTGGTATAATAGAGCTGTTGTTGAGCCTGTTATGGGTTTTTGTGATGAAGAGCAATATCAAAAATTCATGGTGCAGGTTTCTGAATTTGAACATATGTTATACGAGGATGGTGTTACTTTAATAAAATTTTGGTTTTCAATTTCAAAAGATGAACAATTGTCTAGATTCAATGCGCGTATTGCAACACCTTTAAAACGATGGAAATATAGTCCTGTAGATAAAATGGGACAAGAACTTTGGGATGTTTACACGCATTATAAAGAACAAATGTATAGCAAAACACATACAAGTTATAGTCCTTGGGTAACAGTAAAAGCAAATAATAAAAAAACTGCGCGTTTAGAGAGTATTCGTTATGTGTTGTCACAATTTAACTATGATGGTAAGGATGAAGCTTTGACTACCATTTTACCCGATCCAAACATCATTACGAGGTATTATCGTTCATCAAGACAAATTGACTAATTATGGAAGAAGAATTTAAATTAGATCAAGACAACGTAAATATTCTTAATACAAATAAAGGTATTAAAGCCTTATTAAGTAGAGAGCCTTATAACTTGGAAAAAGCAGTAAGGTATACAGAATATGAAAAAAAATTAAAAAAATTACAAGTTGAGCTTATTCGATTACAGTCTTGGGCTATTGATGAAAATGAAAGAATTATAGTCATTTTTGAAGGTAGAGATGCTGCAGGGAAGGGAGGCGCTATTAGGCGTGTAACTGAAAGAATGAATCCACGTCATTTAAGAATTGTAGCATTGCCAAAACCTTCAGAAGATGAAAAAACGCAATGGTATTTTCAACGCTATGTAATGCAATTTCCGAAGGCGGGAGAAATTGTGTTTTTTGATAGAAGTTGGTACAATAGGGCGGTTGTTGAACCCGTAAATGGTTTTTGTACGCAAGCTGAATACGAAACATTCATGACGCAAGTAAATGATTTTGAGCGTATGATTACAGAATCTGGCATACGATTGGTGAAAATTTATATGTCTATTTCTAAACGGGAACAATCAAAAAGATTTCATGATATTAAGTCCAATCCGTTAAAGCATTGGAAAATGACTGATGTTGATGAAAAAGCACAGGGCTT
>JADWMI010000518.1 GCA_015767395.1 Bacteroidota bacterium
ACCATGTATTATAGGAATTGCGCATAGAGCCCATAGCATGGCTCTTATTGCCTGAAACGGAAATAATTCGGAATTGGAATGAAAGGTATTGGCCGTGTGCTCCCAAAAAGGCAAGATATCACCCGGACTTCCATAAAAAGCTCTTAAGTCAGAATTTTGCCAGGCGATGTAATATCCGGCGCTCCAGTATAGTAAAATATATACTATTGCAATTACAATTAATTTCCATATCCACTGTTTAACAGGAATAGTTATTGGTGAAGTAGACTTTATTTTTTCCTTTGTTTTTCCTTTGCCTAAAATCCAAATTGCCAGTGGGATATAAACAAAAGCTACAGGTAAACCCATTATAAATAAACGGGGCAAAAGTTTTTGGTCAAATGTTAGATTTGACATAAAATACCATGCTTCAATCTGAGTTAAAAATGTTACTGCGCCAAAATATGCAGCGCCCAATAACAAGGCCAATTTCCATCCATTCCAACGTGAGCTTAGAATTAATCCAAATATGAGTAGCATATTGATAATCCCAAAAAATAAAAACCCGATATTGCCATCTATCAAACCTGGTTCCGATTCAATATCAGGAAGCATCCCTGAAACAGCCATTGATCCGCTGATGAAGAATACATAAAATAATAATAGCAGTAAAGCAGTCCGTGCTGCCCAAATCAAAAGCTGTTTTCCGTTCATTTTTTTCATTTCAAGTAAAATATTAAATTTACTCAAACTTATAGCCTAATCTAAACCTGAAAAAATAGTACTTGCTCAACAGTTAATTCCTATGACTGAGAAGTATTATTTAGTGATTCAATCGGCATGCTTGTTGTTTAATATATATCTTGTAAGAAATTATTTGATTTGCCGTTCAAATCCATTGTAAATACTTGCTAAAGGATGAAATAGGTACTTGTATCACTGTAAAAAGGAACTTGAATCTTGTAAAGAACAGTAAAATAGTAGCATTGATATGATATAAAATAGCCCTCGAGTCATGTGTTGACCAATTTGAAAATTTAGAAGATTTTCTTTAGCGGTTTTGGTGTGATTTCGTTGCGTTGGTTTAGCTACTAATTTAGTAAATAAACAATTACCAATGGAATGAATGCGAGGGTTTTCCGAAGGAAAATCAGTAGCAATGAATTATACCAGTTGTTGTGCTCTCGTTATTTTAATTTTAGACATTAATTATTACATTTCCTGTTTTTTCTCCACTTAATACATATTTGTAAGCTAAAGCTATATCTCCTAGTGAATATTCTCGGTCTATAACTGGTTTAAATTTTTCATTTTTCAAAAGTCCCATAATATAAGGTATGGTCTTTCTCGTGCTAAATGGTACAGGGAAGATTACTTTTTTTCTATTTGAAATTGAGGTTGTGATTGCATAAAATAGATTTTGGGAATTAGGACCCAACTCTGAAGATATATAAACGCCATTTTCTTTTAATAAAGGTTTACATTTTCCAAAAGTACTTTTTCCTACTGCATCAAATATAAAGTCATATCTGCCTTTATCATCTGTAAAATCCTCTTTGGTGTAGTCATAAATTTTATCAGCACCTAAAGACTTAATTAATTTGACGTTTTTAGTATTACAAGTTGCTGTAATTTGGACATCATATTGTCTGACAAATTGTAAGAGAGCTGAACCTATTCCACCTGTAGCTCCATTAATTAAAATTTTTTGCCCAGATTGAATATTAACTTTATGAATAAAAGTATAAGCATAATTTGCCCCTTCCAAACTTGCAGCGGCTTGCTTATAATTTATGTTTTCAGGAATAAAAAATAGATTCTTGTCTACGATTGTTACATATTCAGCTTGTGATTCTGAACCTATGTCATTAAAACCAAACACTTTATCTCCAATCCTAAATGACTTGACATTTTCCCCTAATGATATTACTTCACCAGCAAAATCTGTCCCTAATATTATTTTTCTTGGTTTAAATAACCCTAAAACAAATCTCATAATAAATGGTTTGGCTGTGAGATTTGCACAATCTGTTCTGTTGACAGTTGTAGCATAAACCTTAATTAACACCTCATTGTCTTTCGGAGTTAGTTTTTCAATATTCTCAATTTTTATTTGATTTGAAGAACCATATTTCCTGCGTATTGAG
>JADWMI010000519.1 GCA_015767395.1 Bacteroidota bacterium
AAACCTTAACAATTTTATCACTATTTTAAAGTCATTCAAAGAGCCCTTAAACCGATGAATCATTTAAAATCAAAACATTAAAAAAAGGGAATACGAATGAACAATAGAAAACTGATTTTATATATAAGTATGAGTCTTGACGGATTTATAGCCACCAATGAAGATGATCTTTCCTGGCTTTCTGTAGTGGAAAAAGAAGGAGAAGATTATGGCTATGTAGCATTTAATAGTACTGTGGACACCTATATTGTAGGTCGCACAACTTATGATACCGTTCTCAAATTAACAGGAGGAACATTTCCACCAGCCAATCAACATAACTGTTATGTGATTACCCGAAAGGAAAGAGAAAGTGAAAATGGAGTCACATTCTACAATGGAGATATTGAAGCGTTGATAAATAAACTGAAACGTGAAAATGGGAAAAACATTTACTGCGATGGAGGCGGACAAATTGTAAAACTCTTAATGGATAAGAATCTAATAGACGAATATAGAATCTCAGTAATTCCAATTATTCTTGGAGATGGCAAACGACTTTTTAAAGGAGGAACACCAATGATAAATCTGAAGGCCTTACCAAGTAAACAATATGAATCGGGACTTGTTCATCTGCGGTATGAAAAGTAATAAAACCATTCAATAATCCTTAAGCTACAAAAAAATAAAAGAAGTATGAGTACAATAGATTGGTTAGGTTTTATAGGTGTATTTCAAATCCTATTGGCATATATTTTGAATGTAATGGGAAAATTAGAAAAGGGTCATCTAACTTTCATATTATTGAATTTGATTGGCGCAGCAATGGCTTGTTTAGCCTCCATATTAATGAATTATTTACCTTTCATAATTCTCGAAGGTGTTTGGACTTTTGTTACGCTAATCTCATTAATAAAATATAAAAAATTACAGGAGAAGCAAATTTAGCAGAATTCAAAGAAAAGGAAGGAATTCCGTTTAACTATTAAAAAAATTGAAATTACTTTTAGATCTAAGATGGCATTCTAAATTTAATGACCAAGGACGATAAAATAGTAATAATTCCAATGGTTATGATGGCATACTGCACGCCAAATAAATCAGCAATAACACCTGATATAATGGCCCCAATAGCATAGCCCAAGTCTCTCCACAATCTGAACACACCAATGCTTTCTGCACGTTGTTTAGGGCTAGTTGCATCCGCAATTGCAGACAAAAAAGTTGGATATACCAGCGCCGTACCGAGTCCTAAAATTGATGCTATACTTGCCAATTGGTAAAACCCATTAAAATAAGGAATTAATATAATGGCAATACCTTGTAAAAGCATTCCCCAAAACAGCATCCTTTTTTTTGAATAAATATCTGCCATTTTCCCGGTAAAAAGCTGACCAATCCCCCAAACAGCAGGATAAATAGCTGCTATAATCCCAATGCTTTTTGAGTCGTAATTTAACGACAATAGAACAATTGGTAAAAGGCCCCATAACATTCCATCATTTAAATTATTCACCAATCCGGCTTGGGTAACAGCACTTAATGTTTTGTTCTTAAAGGAGGTTTCTAAAAACACATTTTCTAATTTATCAGTTAAGGTGATTTTCTGTTCTGCATTCACAAATTTTCGGGTATCTCGAACAAAAAATAATGTTAATAATAATCCAATTATTGAAATACCAATTCCCAAATAAAAGGGATAAGGAGTTACCCCGTATTTTTGGGCAATAACACCTGTTAAAAAAGCAACAACACCAACGGCAAAATAGCCTGCGAATTCATTAATTCCCATTGCCAAACCCCTGTCTTTTTCTCCAACAAGATCAATTTTCATGACTACAGTACTACTCCAGGCAAGACCTTGATTTATCCCTAATAAAATATTGGCAAAAATTACCCAATTCCAAGAGGTTGCATTGATTAAAATAAACGGAATAGGAATTGCAAACAACCAACCCAAGAGCAATAGGTTTTTTCTACCAAATCTATTTGCGAGTTTTCCAGTGAAGTAATTGGTAATTGCTTTGGTAATACCAAAAGCGATAATAAATGACAATATTGCCGTTTTTGAGGCTACGCCAAACTCAATTTCTGCAAATTTCGGGAAAATAGTACGCTCTAAACCAACCATACCACCAACAAA
>JADWMI010000151.1 GCA_015767395.1 Bacteroidota bacterium
ACATTGTGCAACATTTGCTTACTTACTTTTAAGTAATAGTTATTTGAATAATAATGACTTAGCTTGAATAAGTTTTTTGCCATAATAGAATTAGATGCGGGTATCACATTGTCTTCAATTTCCATTTTACGTGTTATTAAATCGGTATCCTCATCAGAAGTGAAATAAAACATGGATCGTTCAACATCAAAAAAGTGATCGAAGGTATAATCTGTTAACTGTTTAGCGGTATTTAACCATAAATCGTTTAAAGTAGCCTCATACAACACAATATAAGCATCAATAACCGTTGCATAATCTTCTAAATAACCATTTATGGAGCTTTTACCATTTTTGTAAGTATGATTTAAATTTCCACTTTCTTGCAACTGTTTTGTGTTAATAAACTGTGCGTTTTTAAGTGCGACTTCTAAAAAATGTGGTTCATTAAAAGTAGTATAGGCATCAATATATCCTTTTAACATAAGTGCATTCCAGGATGTTAACGATTTATCGTCTAACCTGGGTCTGTCTTTTTTATCCCGTTCTTTTAATAAGGTTTTTTGCCATTCAGTTACTTTAGCTTCAAGTTCTTTAACTGAAATAGCATGTTTTTCTGCAATTTCAGTATCTTCATTTTTTCTAATGAGCACATAATTATCATGTTCCCAATATCCGTAATGATTGATATTATAATAGTCTGAAAACAATTTATAATCATCTTTTAAAATAGATTGAAGCGCTAATGAAGTCCAAACGTAAAAAGCACCTTCTTCTAATTCTCCTTTTGCGTTTTTACTATCAGCATCCAATGAAGAATAAAAAGCACCCTCTTCAGTTGTTAATTCACGTTCAATAAATTCTAATGTTTGATATACGGTTTTTTTATATAATTCGTTTTTTGTTGCTTGATAAGCTTTTGAATACAAGCTTATCAACTGTCCATTGTCGTATAGCATTTTTTCAAAGTGAGGGACATGCCATTTTTTATCAACAGAATAACGTGAAAAACCACCGCCAATTTGGTCGTAGATACCACCAAAAGCCATTTTTGTAAGTGTTGTATTTACATATTCTTGGATACTAGAATTGTTTGACTGAAATCCATAACGCAGTAAAAATTCATAATTGCTAGGCATTGGAAATTTTGGAGCTCCTTTTCTACCTCCTAAATCAACATCCATATTTTGTTCCCATTCGGCAACTGCTGAATCGAGGTTCGAAACAGTGAAATTAATTTCATCCTTATTCAGAGTTACTAAATCTGAATTTTTAATGCCTTCAGTTAGTTTTTCAGCATAGGAAATCATGTCTTCAGGTTTTTCCTGATACATTTTACTTAATTGTTGCAAAGCACTTATCCAATTTTCTTTTGGGAAATAGGTGCCACCCCAAATAGGCCTTCCGTCGGGTAATGCAATGCAATTCAAAGGCCAGCCACCTCTACCAGTCATTAATTGAACAGCATTCATATAAACTTGGTCTATATCAGGTCGCTCTTCTCTGTCTACTTTAATATTTATAAAATTTTCATTCATAACAGCTGCAACCGAATCATTTTCAAAACTTTCATGTTCCATCACATGGCACCAATGACACGATGAATAACCAATAGAAATTAGTATCAATTTATTCTCTTTTTTGGCCAATTCCAAGGTTTCATCATTCCATGCTTTCCAATCTACTGGATTGTGTGCGTGCTGCAACAAGTATGGACTTGTTTCTTTAATTAAGTCGTTTGTAAATTTATGTTCAGGCATTTTTTTTTCAGTTTGGCTTTTACAACTTATAAAAGAAATTATAAAAATTAGTAAAATTATTCGAGTCATTAAATCACATTTAGTTGTTAAAGATAAAAAGTTCTCGATTAAAAAATAGAACATTCAAAAAATTTACAACGATTTCGTAAAAAACAAAGGCTTTAATTTAGATAAAAGCTGATAAAACTCATAATTAGAAGGCTTGTTTATAGGCTATCTTTGCACTCTCAAAAAAATGAAATCATGAAAAAATATTTTTTAGTTTGTATCTTTGTTTTTACACTGCAATATACTAATGCCCAAGAAGAAAAACATAATGAAAGTGGTTCTTGGTATACATTAGTTAACAAATTTAAGTTTTCTGAAAAGTTTTCTGTATCGAATGTGACACAAATTAGAATTGTTGATTTTATCGAAAACACACGAATATTTTTAGTTGCCCCAGGTGTAAATTATAAGTTAGGAAAAACTGCAACAGCTAGCGCTGGTTATATGTATTTAAATTTTAGTCAAGAAGGAATTAGAATTCCTTCAGTTGATTATGAAAATAGACTTTATGAAGCAGTTTCATTTTCATCTACTTTTGGAAAAATTAAAATGAATCAACGGTTTATGCTCGAGCAACGTTATTTAACAAAGCTTAATGGCTCAGAACTGTATCAAAATCGTTTTAGATATAGAATAAATTTAGATTTTAATATTGCGAAGTTTAAAAACGGTAAACATTTGTTAGGTAAAGTTACTGAAGAATTAAGAATACGATTTGCTTCAGGTTTTGACGAACCACAATTTGACCAAAATAATTTCGGAGTATTTTTAGGGTATCAATTATTAGATAATTCAAAAATTTATGCAGGCTATCAAAGAAATTACTATAATTTAGGTGATTATTGGGGAGATCATTTATTACATATTATGTTTTGTTACGATTTCGACTTTAGTAAAAAGAAATAATCATATTGTGAATGCATAAAAAAAGCCGAAACAACTTGTTTCGGCTTTTTTGATTTATTCTTTTTAAAAGAATTTTAGCTCAATGCTTTTTCAACTCTAGAGACAGCCTCCCGTAATTGTGCTTCTGAAGCTGCATAAGAAATTCTAATACAATTAGGCGATCCAAATGCTTCACCGCTTACAGTTGCAATTTGTGCTTCGGCCAATAAGAATAAAGAGAAATCTCCTGAGTTCTCAATTTTATGACCTTTAATTTCTTTTCCAAAAAATGCTGAAACATCTGGGAAAACATAAAAAGCACCACCAGGTTTATTTAATTTGAAACCTTCAATATTTCCAAGTAATTCCAATACCATATCTCTACGTTTGTGGAATTCATCTACCATATATTGAATTTTTGAAACCGGAGCTTCCAAGGCAGCAATTGTAGCTCTTTGAGCAATACAATTAGCACCTGAAGTTATTTGACCTTGTAATTTATTACAAGCTCTGGCAATCCATTCAGGGCCTCCAATATAACCAATTCTCCAACCTGTCATGGCAAATGCTTTGGCAACACCATTCACAGTAATTGTTCTGTCGTACATACTTTCAATAGCAGCAAAACTAAAAGGTTTTTCACCGTAGTTTATGTGCTCGTAAATCTCATCAGAAATCACATAAATATTTGGGTGCTTTTCTAAAACAGCAGCTAATGCTCTAAATTCAGCCTCGCTATAAATAACTCCACAAGGATTGTTTGGAGAGTTAAAGAAAATCATTTTTGTTTTTGGCGTAATAGCAGCTTCTAATTGTTCAGGAGTAATTTTGAAATCTGTTTCAATTGAAGATGGAATTTCTACAGGAGTAGCTTCACCTAAAATTGCAATTGCTGAATAACTTACCCAATAAGGTGCAGGTAATAAAACTTCATCACCAGAATTCAATAATACCAATGCAATATTTGCAATAGATTGTTTAGCACCTGTAGAAACTACAATTTGATTTGGGGTATAATCCAAACCATTGTCACGTTTAAATTTAGTGATTATTGCATCTTTTAAATCTGCATATCCATCTACTGGACTATATGAACTGTAATTATCATTAACTGCTTGAATAGCCGCTTCTTTAATAAAATCAGGTGTGTTAAAGTCTGGCTCACCTAAGCTTAAGCTTATAATGTCTTTTCCTTGTGCTTTTAATTCTCGTGCTTTAGCAGCCATTGCTAAAGTAGCGGATACAGGTAAACTGTTAATTCTGTTTGATAGTTGATCTTTCATAAAAATTGATTAAGCATATGCTGGTTTAACACCAAGCGTTTTTAGTTGGTTAAAATGTTCTATTAAAGCTTTCCGCATTGTCTTATACTCGTTATACGGCAAATTAAATTCTTTTGCTGTTTCTTTTACAATTTTTGCTATTTTACCATAATGAACATGAGAAATATGTGGAAATATGTGATGCTCTACCTGGTGATTTAATCCACCAGTATAATAAGAAACAAATTTATTTGAAGGCGCAAAATTTGAAGTGGTATACAATTGGTGAATAGCCCAAGTATGTTCTAAATTCCCTTCTTTGTCAGGCAATGGCGTCTCTGTATTTGGAACCACATGTGCCAATTGAAAAACAACGCTTAAAATCATCCCAGCAGTATAGTGCATTACAAAAAAGCCGATTAAAATTTTCCACCAGGACATGTCTAAAACCAATAAAGGCAACACAATCCAAAGTAAATAATAAACAATTTTAGTGATTACTAAAATACTCCATTGTTTTGCGGGATTTGGAAATTTACCATATGAAAGTTTGCGTTTTAAATATTTGGCAGTTTGTTTAAAGTCGGTAGTAATTGCCCAGTTAATAGTTAGCAATCCATATAAAAATATAGAATAAAACTTTTGAAATTTATGAACTGGTAACCATTTGGCATGTTTTGAAAATCGAATAATTCTACCCGCATCAATATCTTCGTCATGTCCTTGTATATTGGTAAAAGTATGGTGTAATACATTGTGCTGTACTTTCCAGTTGTATACATTACCAGCTAAAATATAAATGCTGCTGCCCATTAATTTATTTACCCACTTTTTACTTGAAAATGAATCGTGGTTGCTGTCATGCATTACATTCATTCCTACACCAGCCATACCAATTCCAATAACTACGGTAAGTAAAAGCAATGCCCATTGCGGCATAGAAACAGTAAGTATTAATACCAATGGTATTAAAAAAAGACTGAACATTACCACTGCTTTACTATATAATTTCCAGTTACCAGTTCGCTTAATTTTATGCTCTTTAAAATAAGAGTTTACCCTTTTATTAAGGGTTCTAAAAAATTTAGCTTTATCGGCTGTAGAAAAACTTATTGTATTATTTGTCATATATATAATTTATCTATGTAATAGATGTTTAGGCCAAAATTAAGCCATTTTTGTTATGTAGAAGTATTTTTAAGAAAAATATAACATTTATTGAAAAGTTGTTAATTTCATTTAAGAAGTAGTAATTTCGCTAATTCAATAAGAAAACTATGGATAATATCTTAAAACATTTTCCTGATTTAACCAAAAATCAAATTCAACAATTTTCCAAATTAGCTGAATTATATACCTTTTGGAATGCACAAATAAATGTGATTTCAAGGAAGGATATTGAAGATTTATACACACGCCATGTATTACATTCTCTAGGAATAGCAAAGGTACAACCGTTTGGTCCAAAAGCACAAATTCTAGATATTGGTACTGGAGGAGGTTTCCCTGGGATACCGTTGGCCATATTGTTTCCTGAATCAAATTTTTATTTGGTTGATTCTATTGGGAAAAAAATAAAAGTGGTGAATGAAGTCGTTGAAGCTTTGGGTTTGAAGAATGTTAAAGCAAAACATATGAGAGCTGAAGAAGTGAAAGGAGAATTTGATTTTATTGTAAGCAGAGCGGTTACAAATATGAATGATTTTGTAAAGTGGACTCGTAAAAAAATAGTAAAAAAGAAAAATCACGAACTTAAAAACGGAATTTTGTATTTAAAAGGAGGTGATTTGACGGAAGAATTGGCAAATTTTCCTAATGCAACGCTGTATGATTTAACCAATTATTTTGATGACGAATTTTTTGAAACCAAAAAAGTAGTTCATATTCCTTTGAAAAAAAGATAGTATGACATTTGTTATTGTTTGATTGAATAATAAAAGGTAATTTTGTCTTAAAATAAAATATAAAACGATGAGTAACGTAAAAGAATGTTTGGTTTGTAAAAAATCATCAACTGAAATACCGGTAACAAAATTTTATTATCAAGAAAGTGAATTTTATATCTGTCCTCAACATATGCCTACTATTATACACAATCCACAAGAATTAATTGGATTGATAGATGGTGCT
>JADWMI010000520.1 GCA_015767395.1 Bacteroidota bacterium
GCATCTGGATTTACCACATTGTATTTAGATTTCGACATTTTTTCAACCTCGCGACCAACGATATATTTTTCACTTTCATCTTCAATAAACTTTCCATTTTCACTAATAAAAATGGCCTCATTATATTCTTCTCTCCAATTTTTAAATGCTTCAATATCCAATTCATCAGATCCATTTACAAACGCGACATCCGAATGAATTGGTTGAACTTTATTCAGATAAATATCAGCTTTCACCAAATTATCAAACAAATTAGTTTTCAAATAATTGAAATATTCCTTCTTAAATTCTCTCAACAAATCAGAAGAGTTTTTTAACTCCTTTAAATAATTTTTTGAAATAAAAATTGGGCGATTTTTTATTTTTTCTAATTCCTGCTCATCTCCAAATTCTTTGTCAAAACCTAAACCCTCTGGAGAAACTCTATAAACAAAAGCAGAAGTCCCCGTAATCATTCCTTGGTTGATTAACTTTTTAGCATATTCCTCATTTGGTACAATTCCTTTATCGAATAAGAATTTTTGCCAAAAACGAGAGTATAATAAATGTCCGGTTGCATGCTCGCTACCACCAATATATAAATCTACATCTTGCCAGTATTCAACAGCTTCCTTGCTTACAAAATCCTCTGAATTTTCAGGATCCATATAACGGTTAAAGTATGAAGAACTTCCTGCCCAACCCGGCATGGTGTTTAATTCTAATGGAAAAACAGTTACATTGTCCATCAAGTCATTTGAAACAACTTCATTTTTTGAAGTATCCCAAGACCAAACGGTTGCATTTCCTAACGGTGGTTTTCCATCTTCGGTAGGTAAATATTTCTCAACTTCAGGCAATACAATTGGCAAATGTTGTTTGTCAATCATTTGTGGCAATCCGTTTTTATAATACACTGGGAAAGGTTCTCCCCAATAACGTTGACGACTAAAAACTGCATCGCGCAAACGGTAATTTATTTTTCCATAACCAAACCCACGTTTTTCAATTTCGTAAATAATGGTTTTCATTGCTTTTTTATAAGTCAGCCCATTTAGAAAATCTGAATTCGCCATTTTAACGCCTTCTTTTACAGAACAAGCTTCTTCAGAAATATCAATACCTTCAAAAATATTTGGAATCTCCAATCCAAAATGATTGGCAAAAGCATAATCACGCTCATCTCCACAAGGAACCGCCATTACAGCACCAGTTCCATAACCCGCCAACACATAATCTCCAATCCAAATTTGCACTTTTTCACCTGAAAAAGGATGTAAAGCATAAGCACCTGTAAATACCCCTGAAATGGTTTTTACATCGGCCATACGTTCCAATTCACTACGTTTTGCAGTTGCTTTAACATAAGCCTCAACTGCAGCTTTTTGTGCTGGAGTGGTGATTTTTGAAACCAATTCATGTTCTGGAGCCAAGGTCATAAAACTCACGCCAAAAATAGTATCAGGACGTGTTGTGAACACTGAAATTTCAAATTCAGAATTATTTTCAGTAGCACTATTTTTTTCGTTTTCTTTTTTAGTTGGTAGCACTGGAAACTGCAATGCCAACTCAATTTTAGCAATTACAGCATCGGTATTTTCTATCACCTCATCTTCTGAAAATCGCACCACGCTAAAACCTTCACTTTCAAAAAATGCGGTTCTTGCTGCTTCATCTTCTTTTCCGGAATATTCAACAATGGTATTTTTAGCAACACATATATAATCTACTAAATAAGCACCAATGGTATATTTAGCTCTAAATTTTGAAGCCGCTTTTTTCTTTCTTAATTTTCCCCATAACAAAGCATCTGCTTTTGAAGGATTTGTACGTTTTTCATTTAACGCTTCAATTTCTTTGAATGATAAATTCATTCTTCTACTGTCAGAAACCGCTTCAGACAACACTTTAAATGTTACCATTGCACCTTCTGATCGCCCAATCCAATAGGTTTGAGAATCTTTTAATGGTTGCGGCCAATCTATGTTGTTTAATCCGTCTAATAAACGTTGGGCATATGCCGTAATTCGCATACTCCATTGCTTCATTTTTTTACGAACAACGGTATGTCCTCCACGTTCTGAAACACCATTTACAATTTCATCATTTGCCAACACAGTTCCCAATTCAGGGCACC
>JADWMI010000521.1 GCA_015767395.1 Bacteroidota bacterium
GGTTGTTTCATCTTCTATTAGAAAAGCATAAATTGAGGAATTACCAATAGCATCGTTTTGAGAAAATAAAAAGGAAACATTAAAAAACAACAGGGTTATTAGGATTATTTTTTTCGACATTTTTACAATTTTAGATTTGGATACATCCAAAAATAACAAATCATTTAGTTAATTATATATTTATTAGCTAATAAAATTTTTTTAAAAGAAAAAAACTAAAATGGGCGTTTCAATTATTGGTAGTTTTTAAGTTCATTGATTATTTTAGATTGTTAATTTTAAGTTAACAAATGAGAGGTAAATGCTTCATTTTAGGAGCTTACTTTTTTTTAGTAAATTAGCTATATAAACTTTCCATATGTATTTTAGAAAAATATTAATTGCTATTGCATTTGTTCCTGCATTTTTAATGGCTCAGCAGGATTCTTTAAATGTTATAACCAATTCTGAAGAAATAGTTTCAGCACCGGTGATTTTGAATTCAGACACCCTGTTTTTTATTAAAAATAAAGCGAGTGGTTATCCAGTTGAGGCAAGAGCGAAAAGAGCTTCAGATCGTTTGCAACGCCTTACAAAAAATTATAACATAGCCAAAGACAGTGTGTCTTTAAGAACTTCCGATAAGTTTATAGAGGTTTTATATAACAATGATTTGGCATTTATAGTAACACCAAACGATGCTAAATTTAACAACACCCCAATTGAACAGCTTGCCGATATAAGGATGGATAGCTTAATAGAGAATATCCAAAGCGTTGAAACTTTATCACCTAAACAATGGTTGATTAGAATTGGTTATTTCACTTTATCCTTATTTGTTTTAATTGGTTTTATTAAGTTGGTTAACTGGATATTTAGGAAGTTAAACATTAGACTATCTAAAATTGAAAAAACCTTTTTGAAGAAGAAAGGAAACATTCTGAGGTATTTTATTCCAAACAAAACTGCTAATATTTTTGTGTTTATATCAAACTTATTACGAGTATTCGTGATCGTTGTATTTTTGTTGATGTTTTCACCATTTATGTTTAGTTTTTTCCCTTGGGCAGAGCATGTAGTTGATTTGTTTTATGGTTATATATCTTCTCCTGTAAAATATATATTTTTTGGATTTATTGATTTTATACCATCCTTGTTTTTTATAGTGTTTATTTCAATTTTAGCACGTTATATTGTTAGGGTAGGAAATGAAATTTCTGATGATATCGAGAACGGTGTTTATAAAATTAATAATTTTCATAAAGATTGGGCCAAGCCTACAAGTAATATTTTTAGTATATTAATTTATGCACTCTCCTTAATTTTTATTTTTCCGTATTTACCAGGGTCAGGCTCTTCCGCTTTTCAAGGTATCTCGATTTTTATAGGTGCTATTATTTCTTTTGGATCTACATCTGCAATAGCAAATATTATTGCAGGAATCGTAATTACATATATGCGTTCATTTAAGATAGGAGACCGAGTTAAAATTGGTGATATTGTTGGAGATGTAATAGAAAAATCAATTCTAATTACCCGATTAAGGACTTTAAAAAATGAGGACGTAACCATTCCCAATGCCAATATTTTAATAGGAAACATTGTTAATTATTCTAATATTAAAAACCGAACGATTATTTTACACACGAAAATTACTTTGGGTTATGACCTTGATTGGAAAACGGCTAATAAACTATTGATAGCAGCTGCTGATAAAACTAAGTATACTGAAAAAACGCCCAAACCATTTGTTCTTCAAACAAGTTTAGATGATTATTATGTGACATACGAATTAAATGTTCACACCAAAGAAACCAATAAAATACCTTTTATATATTCTGAAATTCATAAAAATATCTTAGAAGTATTTGATGCAGCTGGTATTGAAATATTATCTCCAGCTTATCAGGCCAATAGAGATGGTAATTTAACCACTGTACCAAGTCAGTTAAACGCTGAAGATAAAAGTCCAATAAATAAACTTGTGGATCACTTAACTGGTCAAAATCAAAAAATCACCATTGTTAAGAATGATGATCCTTCAGAAAAATAATTTTAAAGATGAACTTTATCACTCCAAAACAATTATTTTTGTTTTTTTAGAACAATAATAAACGAGTAAACTATACCAAAA
>JADWMI010000522.1 GCA_015767395.1 Bacteroidota bacterium
AAAGATAAACATTCTTGTTAAGAAGAGAGAAGTTTGAAGTTAAAAAAAAAGAAGGCAAACTACTTTCTAATCGTTGTAATTAATTGTCTTCCGTCATCTCCAACTTGGTTCCTGAGCGAGTCGAAGGATGATTGGAGAGCTGCTTCTTTGGATGGGTAAATATGAGATCCCCACATTAGCGGGGATGAAGCCGAGGCGCCAAAAATCTCCTATAAAACTTTGACTGCCCTTTAACCGTAATCTTGAGAATATTAGTGTGTAATTTGCTGAATAACCCAGTTTATTTAAACTTTAGAAATTTTCACAGATTATACATATTCTATCAATGTCTTTTTTTTTATTTTATAGCAGCTGATTCAAAAAATAAGACAAAACTTAAAGCTTATTTTTAATTTTCATTTTTTTTACATATATTTATCTTGGTCTTAAAAGACTATTTATCAACCCTATAGTGTTTAAATAATTTACATTAAAAGTTATAGGTATGAAAAATTCAGGTCTTTTATCAAACAGATATTTTAGGTTCATTATATTATTCTTACTATTTTTCACATTCAACTCTTATTTACCACAAAACCAGAATTCAAAAAAAATAAATTTTGATAATTGGAAATGGACTAAAATTAATGAGACTGCTTCTTGGGAGGCGAGAGCAGGTCTTCAGGTTGTAGAAATGAAAAATAAATTTTATTTATTTGGTGGTAGAACACCTTTGAATCCAGCAACTTATAATCCACCAATACCCGGAGCAAGTACCATTCATGGAGATGTATGGAAAAGCAGTGATTATGGTGAAAATTGGGAAGAAATTTTACCTACTGACACTAACAATATGTGGCCTGCCCGTGCTTATTTTCAAGCCCTTAGAAAAGATGATTATATGTATATTATTGGTGGACAAAATTTTAATATAATAGACAATCCAGGTTGTCAATATTTACCACCTGAAGCTCCATGTACACTACCTAAGATAGCCAGTTCTGATTTCTTTAATGATGTGTGGAGAAGTAAAAATGGCGTGAAATGGGAACAGATGACTGCTAATGCACCCTGGGCAAAAAGAGCTGGATTAAGTGCGGTTGTTCATCGGAACGAAATTTATGTAATGGGCGGCTCCGTGAACGATGATTCATCAATTACACCGCAAGGACCGGCAAGAATTTATTTTAACGACGTTTGGAAATCTAAAGATGGGCGAAAATGGAAAAAACTAACAAAAAGCGCAGGTTGGTCTCCTAGAGCCGGAGGGATTGCCGTTTCAAAAGATGATTATATCTATATGATTGGTGGTGAGGATGGATTTATTTGCAATCCACAAACACCTCGTTGCCCTCCATATTACAATGATGTTTGGAGATCCAAAAATGGAAAAAAATGGGAAATTGTTACTGAAACTGCTGAATGGTCTTCCAGACCAGGACATCAGGTTTTAGTAGTAAAAGGTAATTTTGTATTGTTTGGAGGATTCGGATTGGACTTTAATTACGATCCTTTTAGTTTTCCTCCTATCGCTTACATCCCTTCAAATCCAATGGATATATGGGTAAGTAAAACTGGAAAAAAATGGAAAAAATTAAACGATACTCCATGGAATGCAAATGTTCCTTCTGAAATTAAATATGACTTTGATGCAATTGTTGTGAAAGGTCATAAAAATCAGCCACCGGTTATTTATAGTTTCGGAGGAGATCGAGAGACTTTTGACTTTTTTGATCCATTTAATTATTTAAATGTTGACAACGATGTTTGGAAATTTTCATTACCTGAATCAACACCTGAAGAAATAATTCCTTTGAAGCTTGATTCTAGACTTATATTTAATCCAAATTATCCAAACCCTTTTTATGAATCAACAACCTTCTCTTATACTATTCCTATGGATGGTTACGTTCAAATTGATATTTATGATAAAACAGGTAGGGTGATTAAAAAATTAGTTCATGAAGTAAAGGCTGCCGGATATTATGAAATTATATGGGATGGAAGGAATGATTATAAGCATAAAATAAAAAAAGGAATTTATATCGCCAAAATAAGAACTTTAAATGATTCCAAGTCAATTAAAATAATACTGAATTGATTGCTTCGTTTTAACATTTTTATTTATTTACT
>JADWMI010000032.1 GCA_015767395.1 Bacteroidota bacterium
ATCACAAAGCCATCTCGGTTGACGGACAAATGGGGATGGAATATCCACAAATATGCTTTAATCCTGGGAGACCAAATCCTGATGGCACCTACAGCGATCGCACAAAATATAGAATGATTGGTGTAACGATACACGAAGTTGGACATAACTTTTTTCCAATGATTATCAATTCCGATGAACGCCAATGGACCTGGATGGATGAAGGATTAAATTCATTTGTACAAATGTTGGCCCAATTAGAATATGAAGAAAATTACCCCTTAAGTAGAGGCTTACCCAAAAATATTGTTCCTTATATGAAAGGGGATCAATCTCAAATCTCCCCAATAATGGCGCAAGGTGATGATTTATATGATTTTGGAGCAAATGCCTATGCAAAACCTGCAACAGCTTTATGGATGCTAAGACATACCATTATGGGCCCAGAATTATTTGACTATGCCTTTAAAAAATATGCGGAGCGCTGGGCGTTTAAACACCCTACTCCTGCCGATTTTTTTAGAACTATGGAAGATGCTTCAGCAATGGATTTAGATTGGTTTTGGAGAGGTTGGTTTTACACAACAGGTGCAAATGATATTGGAATTAAAGCCGTTAAAAAATACTACATAACTGATAAACCTACTGAAAATGCAAAAAAAATAATGGCTCGTTACGGGAGAAACTTAGATGAGACGTCTCCTTATTTATATTTAATTTCTGAAGATAGTGAAGATTTTTCAAAAGAATTAAAAACGAAGAAACCTGAAGATTTCGCATTGTTAAATGAATATATTGATGGTTCTTTTTCAGATGAAGAAAAACAAGGTTTAGCTGCTCCTAAATATTTTTATGAGTTGGTTTTTGAAAAACTAGGTGACTTAGTGATGCCTATTATTGTTGAATTTGAATATGAAGATGGCACCAAAGAGCGCAAACAATACCCTGCTGAAATATGGAGAAAAAATGATACCGAGGTTACCAAAGTATTCCCTTCTACCAAGTCAATACGTAAAATTACAATTGATCCTGATCTAGAAACTGCTGATGTAGATACCAGTAACAATAGCTGGCCAAAAAATACAGCAACTGAATTTAGTAAGTTTAAAGAAAATAGAATTAAAGGATAAAAAAAAGCCACTCATTGAGTGGCTTTTTTTTATTTCTGCTTTCTAAACATTAAGTATAGCCCAATAATAATTAAAGGTATACTTAAAACCTGTCCAGTATTTAAACCTAAAATCCAATTTTCTCTTCCCTCAACTTGTGCTTCTTTAAAGAATTCAACTACAAATCGGGCTGCCCAAAGTAAGGCAAAAAACAATCCGAAAATATAACCTGGCTGTTGTTTTTTATCTGTTTTCCAATAAGCAAACCACACAATTACAAAAATTATTAAATAACAAACAGCCTCATATAATTGAGCGGGATGACGTGGAAAATCTTCACCCAAACGTTTAAAAACAAATCCGTAATCTGAATTTGTTGCTTTTCCAACTATTTCAGAATTCATTAAGTTTCCTAAACGAATAAATACCCCAGCAATAGCGACAGGAATAGCCATTCTGTCTAAAATAAAGAATACCGGTTTCTTTAAAACTTTTTTACTGTAAAGATAAAGAGCAGTAATAATTCCTATTACAGCACCGTGACTTGCCAAGCCTGCAAAACCTGTAAATTCAAACTTTGGTGAAAAACGAAATGGTAAAATAACTTCCAATGGCTTTTCAATTAAGAACTGTGGATCATAAAACAAAAAATGTCCTATACGCGCCCCTATTAAAGTAGAAACTACCACATAAATAAACAAAGAATCTAATTTTTCCTGCGGAATTTTTTCATTGATAAATATTTTCTTCATCAAATGTAAGCCCAACATAAATGCAATGACAAACATTAAGCTGTAATAACGAATGGCAATTGGGCCTATTTTAAAAAGTTCTGGAGCTGGATTCCAATCTATTTGTAATGCTATCATTGTTTTTGTTATTGACTTTAATTATTACTATTGAGGCTTCGACTCCGCTCAGCCCCCTATTATTTATCTTTTAGCTTTTCCTTGTTAAGGAACAGGATCATACCCTTTACCACCCCATGGATGACAACTTCCAATTCTTTTTAGGGCCATCCAACCTCCTTTAAAAACACCATGTTTTTGTAATGCTTCTAACGAATAATGCGAACATGTTGGAGTATACCTACAACTTGATGGCGTATATGGAGATATTGCAGCTTGATAAAAACGCACCAACCAAATAAATGGAATTGCCAATATTTTCGTCAAACTTTTCAAATTAATTTACTGAAAAAGTAGTGCCCTCTTTCCCGTCTTTTAACTGAACTCCAAGTACCGCAAGTTTATCGCGAATTTCATCAGACAATGTCCAATCTTTATTGTCTCTAGCATCTTTACGCATCTCTATTAGCATTTCAACCACACCAGTTAACTTAGCAGAACTATCTTGCTGTAATTCATTTTTCAATCCTAAAACATCAAAAACAAATTCGTTTAAAGTTGACTTTAAAACGGCTAGGTCTTTAGCAGAAACTGTCTCTTTTTTATCAATTAATACATTGACATTTTTAACAGCTTCAAATAAATTAGCTATTAATACTGGCGTATTAAAATCATCATTCATAGCATCAAAACACTTCTGTCTCCATACCTGAACATCAATTGATGACACCTTAGAAACTTCAATTTTATCCAAACTATTAATGGCTTCCATTAACTTTATATAACCTTTTTCTGAAGCTTCAATACCAGCACTTGTAAAATCTAAAATACTTCTATAATTGGCCTGCAGCATAAAAAAACGGGTTGCACTTGGTGAAAATGCTTTGCTCAAAATTTTATTATCTCCTGTAAATATCTCATCAGGTAAAATAAAATTTCCTGTTGATTTTGACATTTTTTGGCCATTCAAAATCAACATATTTGCATGCATCCAATAATTAACAGGGTTTACGCCATTGTTTACTTTAGATTGTGCAATTTCACATTCGTGGTGCGGAAATTTTAAATCCATTCCACCACCGTGAATGTCAAATGTTTCACCCAAATACTTTGTACTCATTGCAGAACATTCTAAATGCCAACCTGGAAAACCATCACTCCAAGGTGAAGGCCAACGCATAATATGGCGCTCATCAGCTTTTTTCCAAAGGGCAAAATCCTGTGGGTTTTTCTTTTCTGATTGTCCGTCTAACTCACGTGTATTCGTTATTGAATCTTCAATATTTCTTCCTGAAAGAATCCCATAATGTTCTGTTTCATTGTATTTCAACACATCAAAATACACAGACCCATTCACTTCATAAGCCATTCCTTTATCTAAAATATCTTTAATTATTTCAATTTGTTCAACAATATGCCCCGTTGCTGTAGGCTCAATACTCGGCGATAAAAAATTAAGTTTCTGAATAACATCATGAAAATCAACCGTATATCTTTGCACAACTTCCATTGGCTCCAATTTTTCAAGTCTTGCTCTCGTAGATATTTTATCTTCCGCATCATCATCAGTCATATGCCCGGCATCGGTAATATTACGAACATAGCGCACCTTGTAATCCAAAAAATTTAAATAACGGAAAATCATATCGAATGACATGAATGTTCTTACATTTCCTAAATGCACATTGCTATATACAGTAGGTCCGCAAACATACATTCCAACTTTACCTACCACTACTGGCTCGAAAAGTTCTTTCTTTTTAGTTAAAGAATTGTATATTTTTAGTTGATTTGATTTGTACAGTTCCATTAATTTTTGCTTTTTTTAGAAGTTGTAAAGATAAAAACAAATCCTTAATGGAAAAATTTATACGACTATGGATTTAGCAGTATTTAATTTGAAGAAAAAAGGTGATTTAATTTAAAATAATAGCACTGTAAACACCTGTTAAAAATAATTTATTTGAAGCTATTTTATCATTGAGATACCCTTCTATTATTTGTATCCCATCTCTATTTATATTTCTCAATTCTATCAATGACTTATTCAATTCAAAAGAAGATTTTTTATTATTTATTTGAAAAGTATAATTGGCATTTGACAAATCCAATGTTGCTTTTGAATAGTCTAAAATCAAGTTGAAATTATTAAAATCAGTAATTATTTTATTGACTCTTAATTTACCGAACTTTGAACTTAGTGCAACATTATCACCTATCTCATCAATAACAACATCTGATGAATTTGAAAACAAATTAGCATTTGAAAACGTTCCAAACTTTGCGCTTGGAACGTTTTTTAAAGTAATATTACAAGAACTTAATTCATTTATAACTACCGGAGAGTTTGAAAAGGTTAAATCATTTTTACTTCCAGTAATCGTGCCTCCAATAAAATTTCCATAAGAAATATTAGCCGACATTTTTTTACTAGAATTAGGAACATTTAATTTTCCATGTCTCACATTTAAATCGAAAGTTGCATTTTTAGGTACCCTTATTTTTATGTACTTCTTGATTTTAATTTTTGAGTTTTTAGCATCACCATAATTAAAATAAATATTTTCACTATAATTTTGTAATGAATCAAGGGTACCATCTAACTTCATTTCCTCCACCATTTTCATAGCTATTTTAGCTGCCTCTTTTGCCAATTCAGCTTGTTCCTTATATAATTCATTGTTATTTTTCATTTCTTCGATAGCAACTTCTGCTGCTCGCTTGGCTTCTTTCATAGCCTCCTGAAACTCTTCAGAATTTTGTAATTCTTTCATTTCAAAAGCTATTTCTTTTGTGGCTTTTTTCATCTCCTCCATACCCCTTTTGAATTCTTCAGAATTTCTAATCGAATCCATTTTTTCTTTCCAACCACTGTTTTTAAATTTTTCAACTTCCGCAGCCACTTCCTTTTTGTATCTTTTCAAATAGGTGGAATCTGTTTTATATGCTTCATAATCAAATTCCATTTTGGGCATTTCTGGAAGCTCTGGCATTTCTGGAAGCTCTGGCATTTCTGGAAGCTCTGGCATTTCTGGAAGTTCTGGCATCTCAAAATGAAAACCTGTTACATCAACATCCAATTCAGAGAAATCGAAATCAAAGTTAAAATCCATATTGTCTGACAATGACGTTATTTTCACAGTACTTTTATTACCAAGTGCTTCAATTTTCCATTTTGCCAAAATTTTATCGGCTTCTTCTTTAGAAACCCCTTCAACTTCCATAACAGCTTCAATTGAAACTTCATTTTTATTCCAAGTTTCAATCTCAATATCTGTGTGAGTGGCATTGATAACCAATACTACATCTGGATTTACTTTAAATTTTTCTTCCACTATTTTGTCAAAAGTCTGCGCTTGCAAACCAATGCCTAACAATATTAAAATCGCTAAATATTTATACTTGTATGTTTTCATTTTCTGTTATATTAAGTTTTGATAAATTATTTAATTGTTCTTTGAGTTGATACATTAATTTCAAACGTTGTTGTAAGTTTTCAATTAACGCATTAATTGTTTTCTCATTGAGGCCTTCGTTATTTAATTCTTGCGTAAGTACTTTATAATCTGTCGTTAATTCCCCAAGTTTCTCCAAATAACCATCTAATAGCTCCTTGTTTTCTGGAGTTTCTTCGAGGTTTGAAATTTCTGCCTGAATACTTGCCAAATAATAATTTTCAATCGTTTTTAATTCTGGAGAAATACTTCCCAAGCTTTCAATTTTAGCAACCTCAGCCGGCTGCTCAACAACGGTATTATTTGAAAAATAAAAGATAGAGGTCCCTAAACTAACTATTACTAAAAATGAAGCCGCTATTTTCAAAAAATGATAGCTACCCATTTTTTTGCTATGTAACTCCTTTTGAAGTTTGGCTTCAAAAGTGCTACGGTGATTTTTAGAAGGCTTAACTGTTCCTACAGATTCATTTCGCAAAATATCTCTAATATCTTTAGGCATAATTGTATTCTTTTAATTGACTTTTCAGTTTGTTTTTACCACGCATTAACTGTGATCTTGAATTTACCTCAGTTATATTTAAAACCTGTGCTATTTCCTGATGATCGTACCCTTCAATTAAATACAAATTAAGCACTACTTTGTATTTTTCTGGTAAACTATCAATCGCTTTGGTAATTATCGTCATAGTCACCCCAGTATTAACATTCCAATCATCAGTATCTGCAACTTGCAGCGCTCGTTCTTCAATAGAAACCAACTCAATCTTTTTCTTTTTTAAATAATCAATGCATTGATTAATTATAATTTTTTTTATCCAAGCCCCAATAGTAACCTCTCCTTTAAAGTTTTGGATATTTTTAAATACTTTAATGAATGCGTCTTGCATAACATCTTCAGCTGTAAAACTATCTTTCACATATCTAAGTGCAATAGTAAACATCGCGTCACAATATTTGTCGTACAATTGCATCTGTGCTTTAGCGCTGTTTAGCTTGCAATCTTGGATCATTTTGTTGTGTAAAAAAATTGTTTTACTCATTCAGTTGGTTAATCTATTATAAAGACGAAACATAATTTAAGGTGTTGCAACTTTATAAAAATAAATATTTTAAATTTACCACTTATTTTAAAATAAATATGAACTACCAATTTACTATAGTTGTTCCAGTCTATAATGAAGAAGATAATTTAATAAGGGTACAACAAGAACTTTCTAAGTATATAGAAAATGCCACAAAAAAAACAAAAATCCTTTTTGTAAATGACGGAAGCAAAGATAAAAGTCAGGATTTAATTGAAAAAATTTGTAATGAAAACCCAGATTTTAATTTTATCGAGTTTGAAAAAAATTGTGGTTTAAGTGCTGCTATTACTGCTGGATTTAACAATACAGATACAGCATTGGTTGGCTATATAGATTCAGATTTACAAACTGCTCCTGAAGATTTTAATTTATTATTGGAAGAAATTGGGGAATACGATTTGGTTACTGGCGTTAGGGCGAATAGAAAAGATTCTTTTGTGAAAAATATGTCTTCTACCATAGCCAATGGCATTCGACGTTCATTTACTCATGACGGAATGGATGATACCGGATGTCCGTTAAAAGTAATAAAAACCGATTATGCCAAAAACATACCGATGTTCAATGGTTTACATCGTTTTTTACCTGCTATGATTTTATTGCAAAATGGTAAAGTAAAACAAATTCCAGTACAACATTTCCCAAGAATTGCTGGTGAAGCTAAATATGGTTTATGGAACAGACTATTGGGACCTTTGTTAGATTGTTTCGCCTATTTATGGATGAAAAAAAAATACATCAATTATAAAGTTTCAAACAAAGGTTAATGAGTAATTGGATTATATATAGTGTAGGTTTTTTTGCACAACTTTTATTTTCTGGCAGACTTGTATTACAATGGGTCTTATCAGAAAAAAGCAAAAAAGTTTTAACACCTTCTTTATTTTGGTGGTTGAGTTTAGTGGCTTCCTTTCTTTTATTTGTTTATGGGTATTTAAGAGAAGATTTTGCCATAATGCTTGGCCAATCCCTCACCTATTACATATATATTAGAAATTTACAACTGCAAGGTGAATGGAAAAAAACACCAAAAGGGGTTCAATGGTTTTTATTAATTTTCCCTATAATACTCGTAATATATTCTTACAACAACAATAGTTATGACATAGAAAAATTATTTAAAAACGAGGCAATTCCATTATCCCTTTTAATCTGGGGAAGTATAGCACAAGTAATTTTTACACTGCGTTTTGTTTATCAATGGGCTTATTCAGAAAAAAATAAAGAATCATCCTTGCCTTTTGGTTTCTGGTTATTGAGTTTAATTGGGTCAATAATGATCTTAATTTATGCAGTTCTAAGAAAAGATCCTGTATTGTTAGTTGGCCATTTAATGGGTTCTGCAATTTATTTTAGGAACATTCTTATATTAAGAAAGGAGTAATTACCACCTTAATTATTTATGAAAAGTAAATTATACATTTTTTTATTTCTTGCATTTATAGCATTAACTTTTATGTTAGGCAATTGGGGCTTTACAGATAGTAGCGAGGCTCGTTATGCACAGATAGGGAAAGAAATGTTTGTAAATAAAGATTTTATAAACCCTACGCTACTTGGAATAAAACATTTTCATAAACCTCCTGTAACTTATTATTTAACGGCATTGGGCTATCAAATTTTTGGAATGAATGAGTTTGGTGCTAGATTTTTTATGCAAATCGCATTGATTTTTCAATTATTGCTTGTTTTTAAAATAACCTTGCTATTATACAAAAATGAAAAAATAGCATTTGCAGCTTCCCTCATTTATTTTTCATTACCAATTTCAGTAATTGCTGTTAGAACTTTAACAACTGATGCATATTTAACCACTTTTATATTGGCTTCTATTTGTTTTTGGATAAATTACAAACAAACTCAGCGGAAATACTTGCTGTATTTATTTTATTTGTTTTTAGGACTTGTTTTTGAAACAAAAGGTCCCGTAGGTTTAATAGTTCCACTAACTTTTGTAATCACATATAAAATAATTTATAAAGATAAAATTGAAACTAGCATTCATCAATTTTTTGGGTTTTTGTTATTCTTATTGGTTTCAGCCAGTTGGTATATAGCCGCAATTAACAACAATCAAGGATTGTTTGATTATTTTTTTAATAACCAATTGGTTGAACGGATTGCAAAAAATAAATTTAATAGAGGAAAACCAATTTGGTATTATTTATTAATAATGCCTTTAATTGGATTGCCTTGGCTATTTTATTTGATTTTCTATTTCAAGGGAAATATCAAAACCATTTTAAAAGAAAAAAAAATAGATTTTATTTTATTGATTACTTTGATGGTTTTGTTTATAATTTTATCCATTTCAAAGTCAAAATTAATTTTATATGTACTTCCGCTCTATTTTGTATTGGCTATGTTTTCAGCAAAATATTTAAGTGAATGTTCTGAAAAAAACATTAAAACACTTTCTAATATTTATACAATTTTAATTGGAGTTATAACTGTATCACTTCTAGCTTTGGCTTTTTTTAACTTAAATATTGACTTTAAGGTAAATAAAATTTACGCTTTACTGGTTTTTGCCTTTTTTGTAAGCTTCAGTTTAATTATTAATAAAAAAATAGCAAGCACCAATTATTTAAAACCTGCTTATTTAGGAGTTGTTTTTATAATTTCAATTATTATGTCTTCCAATTATCTGTTTAGAGACAATGAACTTAAGATAAACTCCGCAAAACCTTTGGCCTTATTTATTCAGAAAAATGCCACTGAAAAACCGCAAATAATTGTTTTTAATTCAATAATTCCGGCACTTCCTTTCTATTTAGATCAAGAAACAACTACTATAAAACATAAGACACCAACCACAAGAAGAGAAGTTCAATTTGAAACTAACAATGATTGGATGAAAAACTTAATTGATTACTATATCAAAGAAGATAGGGATCGTATTTTAGATATTAAATTAGAGCGTCCTACTTATTTAATTACCAGAAGAATGGATACCCTTCCAGATACTTTACTCGTATTCATAGAAAAACTAAAATACAAAAAAGAATTTGGAAAATTAGATCTATATTACAATCTGAAATGATAAAAACGATAGAAAAACACCCTGTATTAAGTCTTACAATAGTAACTCTATTAATGTTATTGATACACTTGGATATTCCAAATATCACTATTATGGAAGCACGTAATTTTATTACAGCACGTGAAATGATACAAGATAACAATTGGATATTAACGACAATGAACGGTGAACCTAGATATCAAAAACCGCCTTTACCAACTTGGCTAACAGCTATATCAGGACTTATTTTTGGTGTAAATAGCTTATTTGCATTAAGACTTCCTGCCGCTTTAATGGTTTTATTTTCAGGTGTTTTCATTTATTATTTTTCATTAAAATTAAATCTATCAAAAAATAACAGTTTTAGAAATTCCCTAATCTTGGTAACTTCATTTTATGTTATTGGTATTTTAAACGAAGCTCCTTGGGATATTTTTGCACACGGATTTATGCTGGCAGGTCTCTATTATTTATTTACCTTTTTCGAAGAAAATAAAACGACTTGGAAAAATACATTCTTGGCCGCTATATTTTTTGGTTTTTCAATGTTAAGCAAGGGTCCCGTTTCATTATTTGCACTCTTTTTACCTTTTCTAATAGCGTACGGCATTGTTTTTAAATTCAAAAATTTCAAACAAAAAGCTGTGCCTTTTTTAAGTTTTATATTACTATTTTTAATCATTGGTTCTTGGTGGTTTTTATATGTTAGACTCGTAGATTCCGAATCGTTTTTAGTCATTGCAGAAAGAGAAACAGGTAATTGGAGCAGTTATAATGTAAAACCTTTTTATTACTACTGGAGCTTTTTCATACAATCTGGGTTATGGACAATTCCTGCCTTTATTGGATTGCTATATCCATATTTAATAAAACATGTTAAAAATAAAAAAGCATATAAATTCACCTTTTTGTGGACAATTTTTGCCGTTATATTGCTTTCATGTATTCCAGAAAAAAAACCACGCTATTTAATGCCTGTTCTAATTCCATTGGCTTTAAATACAGGATTTTATATTCAATATCTTATTAAAAACTTTTCTAAATTAAATGACAAAAAGGAAACAATTCCTGTTTATTTTAATTTTGGTTTAATCGCTACAGTTTGCTTTGCTTTTCCAGTTGCTCTCTATTTTATAGTGAAAGAAGACTTACAACTATACCTTTTAAATTATATTTTAACATCCGTTGTATTGCTTTTTATTGGGTTTTTTATATGGAAATTTTTATTTCAGAAAAAATTCAAAAATGTCTTTTACTTAACAGTAGTATTTCTGGTTTCTGTCCTTGTTTTTGGAATGCCAATATCAAAAGCATTCAATAAAAACAGTCATTATAATTCCATTTTTTCTTTACATCAATTGGAAGAAATAAACAATATTAAAACATATAGCATTAAAGAAACGACTCCTGAAATGTTATGGGATTACAATGGGAAAATACCTAATATTTATAAAAATGAATTGCTAGAAATTCCGAATGAAGTTACTTTCGGATTGTTAATAATGGCTGATGATGTTGAATCTATTTCTAAACTTCTGAGTGAGAATTACAACTTAAATTTCACAGAAACTTACAATTTGAATGTAGGAGCAAAAGAAAAAGAAAGATTGATTCGTGAATTTTATTTAGTATCAAAAAAATAGTACTTTTAACTTATGAAAACACTTACACAAACTGATAAAATTGCCTATGCTTTTTTATTGCTCGTATTTGGATTTGGGATTTACTTTTCGAATACAGATTTAATATACTTTGATGAATTTTATACCAAAGAAGATGGTTATGCAGAATATGGAACTGCTTTATTTTTATTTAGTTCCAGTTTATTATTGTTTTATCGTTTTATAAAACTTTATAAATTCAAAAAACCATTGTGGATGTTTGGTATGTTGTCACTAACATTGGTGTTTTTATTTGGTACTGGAGAAGAGATTTCATGGGGTCAACGTATTTTTAATGTGGAGTCATCTGAATACTTTTTAGAAAACAATGCGCAGGGAGAAACCAATTTGCACAATATGGTTGTTGATGGAAAAAAAATAAATAAAATTATTTTCAGTCAGCTTTTGACTGCTGTATTAATTGTTTATTTAATAATTACACCTATACTCTACCGTAAAGTGGCTGCTATTAAAAAATTAGCCGATAATTTTGCGGTTCCAATTGTAAAATGGCATCATACCATTGCTTTTTTATTGAGCACTGCTGTACTTACTTTTATGCCTTCAGATAGAAAATGGGAGTTATACGAATTGGCTTTTGGCGTAATTTTCTTTTTAATATTTCTAAATCCTTTCAACAAAACTATTTATCTAAAGAACTCTTAAAATATTTTTTAAATAACAATTGCATTACCATATAAAAAAGGAGGCCATAAAAACTTCCAAATAAAATTCCTGTTAGTACATCTAAAGGAAAATGCACTCCAATATAAATACGACTATAGGCAACCATAAATGCCCAAAGTATTAAAATGGGTACAAAATATTTGAGTTTCTTTCTAAATAATAAACCAAAAAACACAGCAATGGCCATGGCATTGGCTGCATGTGCTGAAAAATAAGCATAACGGCCACCACAACTAGATTTTACCAATCTTATTAAGTGTGAGATGCTTTCATCATGGCAAGGACGTAAACGCTTAAAACCATATTTAAAAGCATTACTTGTTTGATCTGAAACTGTAATTAATAAAGCTATTAAAACAACGATAACAACTGTTTTTTTTACACCGAAGAACTTATATGACAAATAAAGCAACAACAAGTATAACGGAATGGCACTAAACTTATTTGTAATAAATAACCAAAAACCATCCCATTGTATTGTTCCTAAATTATTTAAGAAAATAAGTAACTCAATATCTTTATTAATTAATGCATCAAACATTGATTACTTTCTGTTTTTATTTAACTGTTTCTACCAATTCAACTTCAAAAACTAAATTTGCGTTTGGAGGAATAACACCACCAGCCCCTTGTCTTCCATAACCTAAATGAGAAGGAATAAATAATAACGCTTTATCTCCTAATTTCATTTTCTGTAAACCTTCACTAAAACCTGCAATTAGACGCGCTTCAGGACCATATTCGGTGGTTAATGGAGCATACCCATTCTTTTTGGCTCTTTTTTCATCATACATGCCAAAGCTTTTAGCAACCGCTTCATAACTTGTATCAAATAGTTTACCATCGTCAAAATAACCAGCATAATTTACTTTTACATTAGAACCTTGTTTAGGACGTTCACCATTTTTAGTTTCTGTAATTACATATTTTAAACCTGAAGGAAGTTCAATAGCACCAGGCAACATTTCATTAAATCTCCATGAGGCCGTTTTTATAGCTAGCTTTTGTTTTTCTTCTTTTTCGCTCTTTTTTAATAAATAACCAGCGTAATGATTAGAAAATATCTCAGAAGCCTTAAACTTTTTGGCTGCTTTACCAATTTTTATAATTTCAATTCTTTTAATGGTATCATATTGAGCTATAGAATCTACTACGTTTTGCCCTATTTCAACACTTCCAAAAACGGTATGTTTACCATCTAACCAAGGCGTTTCTTTATGGGTTATAAAAAACTGGCTCCCATTAGTTTCAGGACCAGAATTGGCCATTGATAAAATACCTGGTTTAGAATGCGTTAAAATTAAACTATCCCCCTCGTATTTTGGAAATTCATCCTTAAACTTATATCCCGGATCTCCAGATCCAGTTCCCAAAGGATCTCCACACTGAATCATAAAATTATTAATTACTCTATGGAAAATGGTGCCATCATAGTAAGGCTTGCCCTTTAATGAGTCGGTGACATAATCATTTGTTCCATTTGCTAATGAGACAAAATTGGCTACGGTAATTGGTGTTTTATCAAAAGATAATTTTAATAAAATATCACCTTTATTGGTTTCCATATCTGCGTATAAACCATCAGCTAAATCAGCATATTTTGTTGGCTTACATGAAATTATTATAGTCGCAATTATTAATAATAAAATGTGGATTTTTTTCATCTCGGAAATTTAATGTTTTTTATTAAAAAAACCTGTGAATACAACTATTTAAAATAATTACACTCACAGGTTAAAATAAACTGGGTTATTTTATTTTGTAATCTCTAACAACTCAACTTCAAAAACCAAAGCTGCGAAAGGCTTAATTGGGCCACCTTGACGAGGAAATGCACCATAAGCAATATCTTGAGGGATAAAGAATTTATATTTAGAACCAACTGACATTAATTGCAACCCTTCAGTCCAACCTTTAATCACCTGATTAACACCAAATGATGATGGCTCTCCTCTATCAACTGAACTATCAAAAACAGTTCCATCAATTAAAGTTCCATGGTAATGAACTTTTACTTTAGAAGTAGCAGATGGTTTTTCACCTGAACCTTGTTTTAGAACAAGATATTGCAATCCACTTTCAGTTTCAACAACTCCTTCAACGTCTTTATTTAATTCTAAAAACTTTTCTCCGTCTAATTTTACATCAGCGAACTCAGTTTCAGCATTTTTCAAAGCATCTTCTTTTTGTTTTGCTTGATCAGCTACTTGCTTCTTTTGAAAAAAGGCTCTCAAAACACCATCTACATTTTCAGAGGCAATTAGCATATTGGTTGAATCTAATCCACTTCTAACACCTTGAATAAAAAGATCTTGGTCAATATCAGAAAAATTTCCTTTTAATTTAACTGCAATATCTAAGCCTAAAGCATAACTTGCTGTATCGATATCTGTTTTTAAATCTTTTTTAGTAATCCCTTGATTGTCACATGACATCATAGTTGAAATTACTGTTAAAGCTAATACGAATTTAATTACTTTCATTTTTTTTATTGATTTTTATTAATTGAACTTTATATATTAATGATTGATTTATTCCGATTTTATTTTCATCGCCCAAATATCCAAAAACTTTATGAGATGGGAACAAAAAAGTTACAACATCTTCTTCATGCATTAATTTTAGACCATTTCGCAAACCTTCTACCAATTCTTGTTTATCAACCGTATATGTTTGCACCCCCTTTTCTTGAGAACTATAAATCACATTATTTTCCAAATCTAGCACATCAAAAGTGTACAATAATTGGTCACCAAATTCAGGGCTATCCATTTTTGAACTCTTATTATTATAAGTATACCAAAAACCGCTTGGAGACGAAATGTATTCCGATAATGAATCCTTTTCAATAATTGCTTTAAAAACAGCTTCTTCTTTTTCAATCAAAGATTTGTTAAATGAAACTGATTCTTCCATAAAAGAGGATGACTTTATTGAAACAGGCTTTCGTGCTTCGCGATGCATACACGAAATTAAAAGACCAAAAAACAATAAACTAAAAACCTTATACTTCATAGGAATGTATTAATTCATTTTTATAATCTGG
>JADWMI010000523.1 GCA_015767395.1 Bacteroidota bacterium
CCAAATAAAATGGAATTATTAACCTCACCTCCAATTTTACATTTTGGGCCCAACGTTGTGGCTCCATATACTTTTGTACCCATTTTAACAACCGAATGCTCCAGCATTGCAAAAGGACCTCTAATTAAGCTTCCTTCCATAATCAAGGCGTTCTTCCCAATATAAATTGGCCCTTTAGAAGCGTTCAATACCGAAAATAAAATTTCTGCACCTTCTTCTATAAAGATATTTTCTTTATTTATATATTGAACTCCTTCTGGAATTGGCTGAGATTTTCTGCCTTCAGTGATTAAATCAAAATCAGATTTTAAAGCTTCTTCATTAAAAGAGAATAAATCCCAAGTATTTTTAATTTGCAATACTTCTGAATCAAACTCTATTTGCTTATACGCGTCAAAATTAATATCCTCTTGAGAATCGGTTGTAAAAAAAGCAATAACTTCTTCGTTTTTAAAAACCGCTTGATTTTCTTTTAAATTTTGAATGATCTCAATAAGTTCTACCGTTGGTAAAAAAGAAGCATTAATCATAACATTTTGCTCCATTTCAACCATTGGATATTTTTCTTCTAAATATTCCTCAGTCAGTGTGGTTGTAGTAAATCCTAATAATTCTTCCCATTTTTGACGAATGGTAAGAATACCAATTCTTAAATCAGCAACAGGTCTTGTGTACGTTAAAGGCAATAAAGATGTTCTAACGGTACCATCAAATAAAATATAATTCATTCTAAAATATTTTAAGCAAATGTACACGAACTTTTCACCTTTTCAAACCAAAAAAGCAACTGTATTTACAGTAATTCACTTTTTTTTATATGGGTGTCAATTTCATCTGCAACATCAAAACAAGCACTCACAGAATTAATTTCAGAACAATAACGAGAGTCTATAGCCTTGTTTTTACAGCCAATAGCACTTAAATCAATATTTTTAAATTGTTCATCAATACTTAAACATTGATTGTATAATGTTTCAATATTGACATTCACATCAAAGTCAATATTATTTTTCACTAAAAACCCTTTTAAATAGTTTTCAATGGCAAATTGTGAATTTTTACAAACTGAATAACTAACAATGTCTTCAGCAGGCTTTAACAATTCTTCCTTTGCAAAATTTAAATTTTTGGTTGCTTCTTTAAAAAAAGCATTAGATCTTGAACTCATCTTTTAATTTTTATTAAATTAATACTACGTAAATAACCGCATTAACATCAACATTCTATTCACAACTAATAAGTAATTTATTACAATAACGGACAATCTATTTACATTTAAAAACCATGTAATATCGACACTTAAAGGTACAAAAAAAGTGCCAAGTATAAAATACTTGGCACTTAAAAAAAAAAGGGGGATTTATAAATTTTTATAAAGTTCTAAACGTTCCCATTGCACATCTACTTGTTCTTGAGCTCTATCTAACAGGTCTTTGGCCATTTCGGCATTTTCCTTAACAACTCTTGTAAAACGAGTTTCTTTATACATAAAGTCTTCCAATGGTGCAGAAGGCGCTTTTGAATCTAATTTAAATCTTTTTCCTTTATTTGCTAAAGGATTGAATCTAAATAATGGCCAGTAACCAGTTTCAACAGCTTTTTCTTGATGCTCAGCTCCAAATCTTAAATCGTAACCATGCTCACCACAATGTGAGTAAGCAATAATTATTGATGGTCCTGGATAAGCTTCTGCCTCTTGAATTGCTTTTAATGTTTGGTTGTCTTTTGCTCCAATTGCAATTTGAGCTACATAAACATTACCATAAGAAACAGCCTGCAGTGCCAAGCTTTTCTTGTGACTTTGTTTACCTTTCATTGCAAATTTAGCACTTGCACCTAATGGAGTTGCTTTAGAAGCTTGTCCACCTGTATTTGAATACACTTCCGTATCCATAACCAAGATATTGATATTTTCACCTGATGCCAATACATGATCTACACCGCCGTAACCAATATCATAAGCCCAGCCATCACCACCAAAGATCCAAACTGCTTTTTTACGTAAGTACTCTGAAAGATTTCTTAGTTTCTTAGCTTCATAAGTATCAATCGTATCTAAAATACCATTTAACTCTTCAATATCTTTGAATTTCTCTTCTTTTAAAGC
>JADWMI010000524.1 GCA_015767395.1 Bacteroidota bacterium
ACTTATTTAGAAAAGCATCAGTTTTTATAAGACGAAAGTATAGAAAGACTTTCCATAAATGGGTAAGTAAAAAAGATATTAATCTACTAAAAGACACCAATTTTGTAATTGTTAGTGATAATTGTTGGGGTGGTTCTGCCTATCAATGGCTTAAAAGAGAGTACAACACTCCTTTTATTGGTTTATTGATTTATGGTGATTGCTATATCAAACTTTTATCTAATTTTAATTATTACATGGGAAAAGAAATATATTTCACTAAAAAAAGTATTTATTTAAATTCAGAGGCTAAATATCCAATAGGTAAAATTGGTGATATTGAAATTCATTTTTTACATTATAAAGATGAAAACACAGCAAAAACAAAATGGAAAAAAAGAACAGCTAGAATGTTTGAAGAAACTAATTTAAACAACTATTTTTTCAAAATGTGTGATGGAAGTGAGGCTAACAAAGATACATTTAAGCAATTCCACTCTCTACCTTTCAATAACAAAATATCCTTCTCTGTTCAAAATTATAAAAATCTAAATTTCAAAAATCACTACCACATTAAAGAAAAAAATAAAAAAAATAAAATTCCTAATGGCGTGAAACTTTTCAAACTTACTTTCCTTTATCTTGATGTATTTCAATGGATTAGAAATAATTCATTAAATAAATCGGCGTAATTAACCTTTGTTATTTTTACTTATCATTCGCTTTTTTTTAATCCAAAAAAAATAAAAACCAATAAATCTTAATACTTTTATTTTTTATATAATAAAGATTTTCCATTAAATACTTCTTTTATTTTTTGTTTCCATTTAAATAGCGAATGCTTTATCAAGTAATTGTATAAATTATGCCAATCTTCTGATGATTTACATTTGTTTATAGTTACCATTTTTTTCGGTAGTTCTGGATTCATCTGATCGCATAAATGAGCAACGTAATCGAACATGTTATACTCTTTAAGTGCTTTCATCTTGGAATCTTTTAGGTAAGTCTGTTTTTTTTCAAATGTATCTTCTCTGATTATTCTATCAATAATAGCAACTGAAGCATCAAAATCTTGAATATCTATGGACTGAAAGGATTCCTTATCAAAATAGTCGGAGAGATTTTTACAACCATAATAAATTGGAAATGTTTCAGCCAAAAAACAATCGGATATTTTTTCAGTCCAATAATAATTTTCCGATGAGTTTTCTATAGCGATATGATATTTATAAGGAGCTAAAACGTCCCATTTATCATCGAAACTGTTAAATCCCTGTCCAAAAACGTCAATGCGGTCACCATAATAGGCCTTTAGCTTCTCTACAAACTCAATTCTTTCAAGATGGCCTTTGGTAAACGCCTTATTACTTGTTATCACAGAGATAAGTTTTGTTTTTTCTGGAGTTTTATTATTCATTAGATCATCATATGTCAATGAATAAGTAAGCTTATTATCTTTTAATTTTTTAAAGCCAACAAACCAGGGAAGAATAGCGGGTCCTAATATTAAATTTTTATGTTTGGTTTCTTCTTGACAAGAACAAATTGTTCCAAATTGTTTTATATACCCTTTGGGATAAACAAGAACTGATTTTGGTTCTGTTGTTAATAATATTGTGTTTTCAGGAGCTACTTTACAAGATTCAATTCCTCTAACGCCTTGCCTTGTACAACCCAAAAATCTGGTTCCTCAATTTCCTCATCAATATAAAATTGATAACGACCATCTGAAGAAATACCTTTACCGTCTTTCGTTTGTCGTAGCACTATTTTGCCTAAACTTTCCCGATATGCAGTAAATTTAACTTTATACATTATTGTCGTTTTTCAAAGTTATATGTTCAATAAATAAAACATAGTAGTTTGCAAATGTATTAAAAACCATACCCATAATGAATAATTTTCTATTCGAATTCTAGGCTAGTGGCGTAATTTATAATCAAGTCACAAAAATCGTTAAAGTTTAAAATAACGTTATCGTTATGTTTTTAATTGAATCAACTTTTGAGCTCTGTTTAGTCCGTTTTATAAAAATTCACAACTAAAACTAAAGACAACTCTCCTAACAGTGTAAAATCATTCAAACTTTCATTTTTACACACCAATATTATGCACT
>JADWMI010000152.1 GCA_015767395.1 Bacteroidota bacterium
TTATTTTTTTAAATCTTTAGCAATTATATATTATTTAAAAGTTACTTTAAACACATTATTTTATTTGGTTATTGTAAGAATACAAAATAATTAGATGTAACGATTATATTTGTTGTTGCTTGTTATTAGTTGTTTATGAGCTAATTAAATACGATTAATTAGTTTTTTAATTGACTGATTTATATTTTTTTAGTTATAATAAAAGTTACATTTCTGTTATTATTTGTGATATATAGTTAGGGAATGAGTAGTTAATAAATTTATTTTTACATCAAATAAATTAAAATAGAATACATAATGAAAATAAAAGGGTTAATAATAGCAAGTTTGTTTTGTACAACTTTCGTTTTTTCACAAAAAGTGTACGAACCAACATGGGAATCTTTAGACACAAGAGAAACACCTGAATGGTTTAGTGATGCAAAATTTGGGATATTTATTCATTGGGGATTGTATTCAGTTCCAGGATATACTAATAAAGGTACTTACGCAGAGTGGTATTGGAATGCATTGAATGAAGATCCAAATACTGAAAAATTAAAAAGAAGAGAAAGGCACCATGCCATTACAAAATTTCATAATGAAAATTATGGTGAAGATTTTGAGTATTCCAGTTTTAAAGATGGCTTTAAGGCAGAGTTTTTCAATCCAAAAGAATGGGCAGATATTTTTAAAAGAGCTGGAGCAAAATATGTGGTGTTAACATCTAAACATCACGATGGGTACTGTTTGTATCCAAATAAAGAAGCTTCTGAAAGTTATGGAATGCCTTGGAATAGTGTTGAATCTGGTCCTAAGAGAGATTTAGTAGGTGATTTAAGTGCCGCAGTTAGAGATGAAGGCATAAAAATGGGCTTGTATTATTCCATTTGGGATTGGTACAACCCGTATTGGACGAAGCAGCAACAAAAAATTATGAGTTCAGGAAGTTTGTCAGTTGAAACAACCGCCAAAGGCGATAAAAAAGGAAAATTCACAAAAGAAGAAGTGATTGCAGCTGAACAAGGATTAGATAAATATGTTCATGAGGTAATGTACCCTCAGGTAAAAGAATTGATAAAAGATTATGAGCCAGCGTTGTTGTTTTCAGATGGAGATTGGTGGATGGATTATAAAAAATGGCAAACATTACCGTTGCTTTCTTGGGCATTAAATAATGCACCAAACAAGGAAGAATTGGTGATCAACGATCGTTGGGGAAAAGTTAGAGGTGAACATGGTAGTTATTACACAACTGAGTATGGTTCTGGTTTTGCAGATGGTTCAAAACCTTGGGAAGAAAATAGAGGTATTGGAATGTCTTTTGGGATTAATAGAATTGAAAATATTGATGACTATAGAACAGAGAAAGAACTTATTTTTATGTTGATGGATATTGTAAGTAGAGGTGGAAATTTATTATTAAATATTGGTCCAAACCCTGATGGAACCATACCTGTAATTATGCAACAAAGATTGTTAGAGATAGGGAATTGGTTAAATGTATATGGTGAAGGTATTTATGAAACACATCAATGGATAAAAGATGCGCAATGGAGTGATGGTAAAATGCCAGTTTTCTCTAAAAGTGATTTCCATGCAGGTTTTCCAATTTACCAAATGACTATTAGTCCTAAAGAAGGAGATGCTGTAAAAGAGTTTTGGTTTACACAAAAAGATTCAAATTTATATGCTTTTACACCTGAATGGCCAAAAAGTACAACGATTCTTATAAATGATGTTATACCAACTAAAGAAACGGAGGTTATTTTAATGGGGCATAACAAACCATTAATATATAAGAAAACTTCAAAAGGTATAGAGGTTGATATCTCTTCTATTGGAATTAGAGATTTAAAATCTCAATTTGTTTTTGGATTTAAAGTGTCAAACATTCAATAAATTTATATTTTTAAAAAGAGTGAATTGATTTTCGCTCTTTTTTGCACCATATATATTGGTTTCATTACAGATAAATTAAAGAATAATTAAATTATGAAACACTCAATAGTTTTTAAACAGTTATTAGTAGTCACTGTTTTTTTGACTTCATTATTAATAAATGCACAACAAAAAATAGTTGTTTCAAAGAATGGAGAAAAGAATACGTATCCAACTATTTATAAAGCATTGGATGATGCAGCTAAAAAAGTTTCTGAAAAAGGATATCCTTCTGAAGGAATTGAAATAATTATTAAAGACGGCTATTATAAAATTGATAAGTCTATTTTAATTGGTAAACAACTTTCGGGTTCTGCGAAAAAGCCATTCGTGATTAAGGCTGAAAACCCATCTCAAGTACATTTTTTTGGAGGTGCTATTTTGAATTTCGACGAATTTGATAAGTTTAATGAGTCAGATGCAGGTTTTAAATTAAATGATGCTGCTGCAGTCTTAAATATTCGTGTGTTAGATTTAAAAAAAGCTGGAATTAAAAAATCTGAATTAGGCGAATTTATGAAGCATGGTTATGGGTTTGAAAAAAATCCAAATTTTACAACGCCAGCTATGTTATGGGTAGATGGTGAGCGTATGCACTTATCTCGTTGGCCAAATGTGGATGAAAAAAATCAATATTACGATAATGTGAATCAGTTTGAGGGAAAGTTTAGTGATGTTGAAATTACAGGTGCTGTTTCAATGGTTGATGTGATTGATATTGGAATGAAAAAACCAAATATGTGGTTTCAAAACAATGAATTTTTACATAAAGGAGGAGGTGCTTTTAGCGTAGCTTTTGACAGAGGGAATTCATGGCGTTATTACAATAATTCAAATGAAAAAATATGGCTCGATGGTGTTTTAGCAGCTTCTTGGGAATGGGAATATACTGAGGTGAAAAGTATCAAAAACAAGGAAGTTGTGCTCGCTTCTGGAACCAATAGAGGAATCGGTTTTTTTAAAAAAGTAACACATTTTCATTTCGAAAATGTTCCTGAAGAATTAGATAGTCCAGGAGAGTATTTTATAGATAGAGATAAGATGTTGTTATATTTCTATCCTCCAGCAAATATTAAAGGAAAAACAATAACACTTTCAACATTATCGTCAGATATGGTTAAAATTGTTGGCGCATCAAATGTAAAGATTGACGGGATTGTTTTTGAATCGGGTAGAGAAAATGCAATAGTTGCAAAAAATGTAATAAAGAATGAAGTTGTTGCAGTTCAATCCTCTAATATTATTGTTGAAAATTGTACCATTCGTAATTTTAATCAATGGGGGATTTTAATTCAAGGGCCTAAAAATTCAAAAGTAAATAATTGCCATATTTATAATATGGGAGCTGGTGGCGTTAGATTGGGGAATGATGCTAAAAGTTTTAGTTTGATAAAAGAAAACAATGTGGTTTCTAACTGTGAAATTCATCATATAGCTTTTGATCAAAAATCACAAGTTCCAGGTATTACCTTGGCAGGTTGTGGAAACATAGCGCGTAACAATGAAATTTACAACACACCGCATTTTGGAATTAAAATGAAGTTTGCCAATGATTGTATTGCTGAAAATAATTTTATGCATGATTTACCCGAATATCATCATTTTGATGGGGGCGCTTTATATTTAGCAACGGGTGGTCAATTTTACAATCGTGGTAACAAAATACGGAACAATTATTTTAAAGATATTGCAACCAATGGTGCTTATTTAGATAATTATACAATGGGTAATGAGGTTTCAGGAAATATTTTTTACAATGTAGGAAACAGTACCAAAGGCTCTAAAAATGCAGCTGTATATATACATGGTGGAGGTCAAAACATTGTAGAGAATAATATTACGATAGATCGTCCCTATGGGTACAAAACGGGGTCTCATATTGTAAAGGCGAGCAATACGACTAATTATCTACATTTATGGTACACCGATGCTAAAAAATTCTTTAAACCAAATGATTTTCTTTATAGTAAGTATGTAGAAAAGTATCCAGAAATGAAGGCTTTTGTTGATAGGCTAAATAATTCCCCTAAAGTTATTTATGAGCATCTTTCAAAAAATACATTGAAGCAAATTTCAGCTCCAAAAAATAAAAAACAACAGATAGAGGCATACGATTTAAAAGGCGTTAAGGCTTTTCTTTCAAAAGACAAATCACAACAAGCATGGGCAAACTGGTTTTTAATTAGATATCAGTCAACTACATTTAAAAATAATGCCTTTTGTTTTACTTCAGAAAAATACAAGCCAAATTTAGATAGTGGAATAAAAGGAGCTTTTGTTTTAGGAGGTAAATCTGGGGTGTTTGAAATGTCGCCATATAATTTAAAAGAGAACGGAAAAACAAAAAAAATTACGAATCATATTTTTGAAGGGAATAAGTGGCTTTTAGAATCTTTAGATGCTATTGGAAAATATTCAGAAGAAGGAGATTTTATTTTTAATAATATGATAGAGGTAAATAACATTGAAGGGTTTTCTCCAATTGATTTTTCTAAAATAGGGATGAAAAAATAGAAACGAACGTATTATTAATAAAAAAAGAGGATTATTTACTTTAGTTAAATTAAATAATACAACTTTTTTTGTTAAAAAAGCATAGGAAAACCCTTTGAAATCAAGGGTTGTGATAAATGTGTTATTAAATGTTGCATTTCGTCTCAAACGAAATAGTACTAGGTAATAATTTTACAACGGATAAATGTAGAACTAAGAAATTCATATTTATCTTTCAATCATAAACTTAATTAACATAAACAAATTTAACCAATGGAAAAAATCTTTTTTAGACGAGTAGCTCTCAAAAGTTTTTTAATTTGTGCTTTATTCTTTACAAGTGCTTTTCAGCTTGTAAACGCACAAACAAGTATTCTTAAAGGTACTGTTACATCAGAAGATGGTGAATTATTACCAGGAGCAAGTGTAGTCGTAACAGGAACTACAGCAGGGGTAACCACAGACTTTGATGGAAACTTCGAGATCAGTGTTCCTACTAATGCAAAAACTATTACCGTTTCATATTTAGGGTTTAAGACCCAACTTGTAGCGTATTTAGGACAAAAAAATATAAAAGTAATCCTAAAATCAGATAACAATGTATTAGACGAAGTAGTAGTTGTAGGGTATGGTACCCAAAGAGCCGAAGATGTAACAGGTGCAATTTCGAAAGTTAAACTAGAAGCAATTGAACGGACTTCTAACACTACAGTTGAGCAAGCATTAAATGGTAGAGTTGCAGGTGTAAATACAACAACTTCTGATGGTAGTTTAGGTGCAGGAATTAGTATTCGTATTCGTGGAGGTACCTCTATCAATGCAAACAATGAACCTTTGTATGTGATTGATGGGATGCCTATTGAAGTAAATTATGACGTAGAGGCAGCATCTAGTGCTATTTCAGGACCGCAATCTTCACCTTTGGCGAATTTAGATCCTGGTTCTATTCAGTCTATTGAAGTATTGAAAGATGCTTCTGCAGCTGCAATCTATGGAGCCAGAGGCGCAAATGGAGTTGTAATTATTACAACTAAGACAGGGGTAGCAGGGAAGGCGAAAATGACCTTCGATATCAGAACTAGTTTAAGTACGGTACCTGAGAGTCGATATGTGGGTATGATGAATACTTCTCAATATGGAACTAATTTAATCAATGCAAGATTGTATAATGGAGGTATAGAAAGAGAACTTGAGTTTCCAGGTGAGGCGCGTGGAGAAACATATAACAACTTAGATGAATATCAGGCGATATATGATAGAGCTCCTGATACAAATTGGCAGGAGGAAATTTATCAAATGGGTATTATTTCAAATTATGCCTTTGGTGTTTCAGGAGGTAGTGATGGTAATTTGTATTCTGTAAGAGCTTCTTATTTAAACAATGAAGGAACAGTTCGTAATTCTTATTTTAAGAGATACAATACCACTTTTAATTTTCAAAATAAGATCAATGATAAATTTAAGATTGTAACGGTTCTTGCTCCTAGTTATTCAATTAAAAAGGGACCAACGAGTGCTGGAGAGTTTAATCAGCGTAATATGGGGTCGGTAATTAAAGCACTGTCTAGGCAACCGGACCGTCAAGTTGGAGAAACGT
>JADWMI010000525.1 GCA_015767395.1 Bacteroidota bacterium
AGTACAGATAAGGTTGGTCACGATTTTGGTGTGAACTCAAAAGAAACCGAAGACACCTATTTGCGTTTAGATTTAGATCTTGAAAGACTATTTAATGCGCTTGACGATAAAGTTGGTAAGGGAGAATATACTGTATTTTTAACATCAGATCACGGAGCACCAAATGTAATTTCATATTTAGGATCAAATAAAATTCCATCGGGTCTTTTTGATGAAAGCAAAATGTTAATTCAATTAAATGATTTTCTTTTTAATAAATATGAAATTTCAGATTTAGCTTTGAGTAGAATTAATAATCAAATATTTTTGGATCATGATAAAATAGAATCTAAAAACCTTGATTTAAAAGAGCTGAAAGAAACAATTGCAAAGAAATTATTAAAATATAAACTGATTGATAAAGTATATATAACTTCAGAAATCAATCAGTTTGAAAGGGATAATGGATATTTAGAAGTATTATTAAGTAATGGTCATAATCAAAAGCGTTCTGGCGATATTTTATTTGTGTATAATCCAGCGGTTTTTAAAGATACTCGTTGGAATAGAACAGGAACAGACCATCATTCAGGTTTAAACTACGATACACATGTACCACTTTTATTTTTCGGAAAAGGAATTAATCATGGTCAAACTTTGCAGAGAACTAAAATTACAGATATTGCACCAACCATGTCAGCTCTATTAGGGATTAGTTTTCCAAATGCAGCAACAGGTAGTGTATTAGATTTTGTTATTGGCAATGAATAAAAGAAAATTATATTCCGTCATTGCAATTCTTATTGTCATTGGCATTTATGGGTATGAGCATTTTTTAGCTGAAGTAGAACAATCCGGAATTATAAATGAAGGTAAAACGGTAAAGTTAAATACCAATGAATATTTTCTACCAACAAGCACCACTGGCCAAATTGTACATCATGAAGGTTATTCGTTAAGTTACAGCGAGTCTCATGAACAAGCAGAATGGGTTGCTTACGAATTAAAAAAATCGCATTTATCTAAAACCAATTTTAAACGTCCATATTTTGAAATTGATGACGCTATAAAAACAGGTGCTGCCAATTGGCGTAATTACAAAAAATCTGGTTATGATCGGGGACATTTATGTCCTGCAGGCGATAAAAGATACAGTCAATTTGCACATGACGAAACGTTTTTAACAAGTAATATTTCGCCACAAAAGCATGATTTTAACTCTGGAATTTGGAATACTTTAGAACAGAAAGTGCGCTTTTGGGCAGGGAAGTATGATGGTGTTTTTGTTGTTACAGGAGGTGTTTTAAAAGGACATATGAAAACCATTGGTGATGAAGACGTTTCTGTGCCTAACCAGTTTTATAAAGTATTAATTGACAATAATTCTGGAAAAACTAAAGTGATTGCATTTTTAATACCTCATAAAAATTCTAATCAACCATTATATGAATTTGTAGTTTCTGTCGATGAGGTTGAAAAGTTAACAGGAATTGATTTCTTTCCAGAATTAGATAATGCTATTGAATACAAGCTTGAAGCATCAAATAGTTATAAGGATTGGAGTTTTAATTAACAAATTATTTCCCAGGATACTCTTATATTTAGAAAGGCACAAATTGTTTCCTTTGTAAGTTTCTAAATAAATTGATTTATAATATCCAGACAATCAATCTTTAAAAAAGGGTTGTTTTTTCTTTTAAATTGATTTTATCACTAAAAACCCACAATATTCATCCAATTTTATTGCGGTTTATCGAATATGTTAGATAGCTAACATTTTATACTAAATACAATCATTATTTTTATGTAAATAATTAAAATCTAGCGTTATGAAAGAAAAAGTACATTCTAACGCCCCAAAAACGATTTTTAAAAACCTATATTCCTTTACCTTTATTTTATTCATTTTTTTACTAGTTTTTAATTTGAATTTTGTGAATGCACAAAATTCAAATGCTAATGAAAATGCGACAGTCGATGGAGGAACAATTACTACAATCGATAATACAACTGTTTGTGTTGGAGATGGTGTTGCTGATTTTATTGATGTAACACTCGAAGGAGCATCCGGCCGCGTAAAGCAATGGATCATTACAGATGCTGAAAACAATAT
>JADWMI010000033.1:0-1235 GCA_015767395.1 Bacteroidota bacterium
GCATTGGTATTCAAAATAATTACATAATTTACGCCTAACTGAACGTCCTTTAGTGAAATCCTAGTTGGGTTTTCTTCAAAAAATTCATTTGCAGGTATAAACTCATAAAAAATACCTCCATCTAGTAAAAGCAACATTCCTTTCTCCTTTTGTGAATCTTGAAATGCTATAAAACCCTCAGAAGCTGGATAGAGCTCAATCGCATCTATTTTTTTCCCGATTAAACTTTCGAATTTATTGCGATAAGGTTCGAAATTTACGCCACCATAAACAAATAAGTCAAAATTTGGAAACAATTCAGCAATAGACTTACCTGATTTATCTATTAACTTTTCAAAATACATTTGTACCCAAGATGGGATTCCACTAATAACAGACATATCTTCATTCATGGTTTCTTCAACAATTGCATCTACTTTGGTTTCCCAATCTTCAATGCAATTGGTTTCCCAACTAGGTAAACGGTTTTTCATTAAATATTTTGGAACATAGTGCGCTACAATACCGCTTAACCTTCCTAAATTAATTCCATTTTTTTTCTCTAAAACTGGACTTCCTTGTAAAAAAATCATTTTTCTATTAACAAAGCTAGCATCATTTTTCTCCGCGATATACATCAAAAGCGCATTACGGGCAGCCTTAATATGCATGGGTATTGATTCTTTAGTAATAGGAATGTACTTTGCACCTGATGTAGTCCCTGAAGTTTTAGCAAAGTAAAGTGGTTTACCTTTCCACAAAACATCTTTTTCGCCTTTAACAACTCTTTCAACATATGGTTTTAATCCTTCATAATCATTTACTGGAACTTGATTTTTAAAATCGCTATATGAATGAATTTTACCAAAATTATGATCTTTCCCGAAACTTGTATATTTAGCAGAATCAATTAATTTTTGAAATACTTTTTCCTGCGTATCATGTGGATTTAATGCCCACTTGTAAACTCTCTTTTTTATCCTTTTCGCGAATGGTATTGCTAAAATTGATTTAATATTCATTATTCAAAATCTATATAATTAGTTGGATTTACAGGATACCCTTCACTCCATAATTCAAAGTGTAAATGTGGTCCTGTACTCAATTCTCCCGAATCTCCAGCAGAAGCAATTGCTTCCCCAGACTTCACTAAATCTCCTTGTTCTTTATGTAATGCGGTGTTGTGTTTGTAAATTGAAATAAATCCACCTGTATGCTCTACAATAATTACATGCCCTGTTTGAGCAGTCCATTCA
>JADWMI010000033.1:1335-4540 GCA_015767395.1 Bacteroidota bacterium
ATTAAAAAAATAGTTCCTACTATTAACAAAATAGAAAAAAGGCCTCCAAAAATAAATACATTTAATCTGGTTAATTTAAAGGTTAACTTTTCTTCAAAAGTCTCTTCATTAATAATAACCAAACGATATTTATCAATTAATTTCTCTCTAAATTTTCCTTTCTCTTTTGTTTGATTTTTCATAAATGGTTATTAACAAATATAAAACAAAATATACTTTTGTTAATTTCTATCTGTTATATAAAAATGTTAAAATTAAGATTTGTAAAAATTCATTTCATCAATGTATTTCCACACATTTGGCGGTAACATGGCGCTAATATCCTTTTTTTCTGAAATTGCCTTTCTAATAAAAGTTGAAGAAACTTGAACTATAGGCGCATTTACTGAATGAATTTTTGGATGATTTAGAAATTGATTTTCTGTTTTCCCTTCAGAAATTCTGGGATACACATACAACTCATAATTTTGAATAATTGTTTCATGGTTTTTCCATTTTTGAAACCCTTTCAAATTATCTTCCCCCATAATTAAGCAAAACTGATGATGCGGATATTTTTCTACCAAATTAACAAGTGTATTGATCGTATAATTTGGTTGTGGAAGCTTAAATTCAATATCTGAAGTCTTTAATTTTGGAAAATTTTCAATAGCAACATTTGCAATGGCTAACCGGTGATGGTTATCCAATAATGTGAGTTTTTTCTTAAATGGGCTCATGGGTGTAATTACAAACCAAACCTCATCCAAATCTGAAAATTCGGCCATATAATTGGCAATAATTAAATGCCCTATATGAATTGGGTTGAAAGTTCCAAAAAACAGTCCTACTTTCATTTATTTTATGAAGTTTTTTACCAAACTGAACGCGGCTGCTTTTGCCATATCCAAATTATCATTAACTAAAATAACATCAAAGTCCTTTGCAAATTGTAGTTCCTTTTCAGCTTTCGCCACACGTTCTTTAATTTTTTCCTCAGTATCCGTTTTTCGATTTCTCAATCTACGCTCCATTTCTTCAATTGAAGGTGGTTGCACAAAAATAGCCAAAGTTTGATCAGAAAATTTATTTTTAATATTTAAACCTCCAACTACATCAATATCAAAAATCACGTGTTTCCCCAGACTCCAAATACGTTCAACTTCCTTTTTTAAAGTGCCATAAAAATTATCCGTATAAACTTCCTCCCACTCTATAAAATCATCCTTGGCTATATGATGCTGAAAATCAGAAGCAGAAATAAAATAATAGTCCTTCTTATCAATTTCAGCACCGCGTTTATTTCGTGAAGTTGCTGAAATAGAAAAATCTAAATTTAACTCCAACTGCTTTAATAAATAATGTACTATGGTTGTTTTTCCAGAACCTGAAGGTGCCGAAAAAACAATAAGTTTGCCTTCTTTCTTCAAATTATTAATTTTATAAAACGTTTAGGTTTTGTTCTTTAATTTTTTCCAATTCATCTTTCATTTGAACAACTAACTTTTGCATATCTGCAAAATTAGCTTTGGAACCAATGGTATTTATTTCTCGTCCAATTTCTTGTGAAATAAACCCTAATTTTTTTCCATTTGAATCATCAGATTTAAGAGCCGATTTAAAATAGTCTAAATGATTTTTTAACCGAACTTTCTCTTCTGTAATATCCAGTTTTTCAATGTAATAAATCAATTCTTGTTCAAAACGATTTTGATCCACTTTTGCCTCAAGTTCTTCTATTCCCTTTTTCAACTTTTCTTTTACATGCTCAATTCTTTGTGGGTCTAATTCAATAACTTGGTTTAATAAGTTTTCGATATTTGAGATTCTTAATACAAAATCATTTAAAAGAGATAGCCCTTCATCTGATCTATATTTGTTTATTTCTACAATTGTCTCATTGATACTATTTCCAATTTGGCTCCATTCTTCTTCATCCAACTCTTCACGCTCCGTTTTCAAAGTATCTGGCAATCTAACCGCCATTTTAAGTAATTCAATATCATTTGCGTCTACAATATTTCGCAACTGACTCATATACTCTTTTACGGTGTTTTCATTCACTTTTGATGAAACCTCTCCTCCATTATTTTCAATATAAATTGAAAAATCTATTTTTCCTCTTTCTAAAGATGACGCTAATTTTTTACGTAAATCAAGTTCTTTTTCTCTATAATAAGAAGGAATTCGAACGTTTAAATCTAAATTTTTGCTGTTTAACGATTTTAATTCAACCGTAATTTTTTTAGTTGGAAGTTGTAATACGGTTTTACCGTAACCTGTCATTGATTGTATCATCTAATCTCAAAATTTAAGCAAATTTAATGCATTTTAAATTAAGTAAAACCATTCACTAATTATTTTGATTAAAGCCCTTATGCAATAATGTAAAATTAAACATATTTAAGTCCTTCTTTTTCTAAAATATATTATTTTTGTAAAAAACAACCTCCTTATGAAAGTCAACATTTTAGACTCAAAAAAAACTATTTTAAATAAATTTATTGCTGAAATTAGAGATGAAGTAATTCAAAAAGACGCGATGCGCTTTAGACGTAATATTGAACGTATTGGTGAAATACTTGCCTATGAATTAAGTCAATCTTTAATTTACAATACTGAAACGGTTGAAACTCCTTTAGGAACCAAGAATGTACAATTACCTCAAAAAGACATCGTTTTATGCTCCATTTTAAGAGCTGGATTACCCTTACATAACGGATTGTTAAATTATTTTGATGATGCTGAAAATGCTTTTATTTCAGCATACAGAAAACATACTTCTGAAACTGAATTTGAAATTGTGGTTGAATATTTTGCTTCACCAAATTTAGATAACAAAACCTTAATTTTAGCAGATCCAATGTTGGCCACTGGCCAAAGTTTAGTGAGTGTTTTTGAAGGTTTAAAAAAGAATGGAACACCAAAAGAAATCCATTTAGCCTGCGTAATTGGTGCTGAAGAAGGGATTGAATTGGTTAAAAAACATTTTCCTGAAAACACAACACTATGGATTGGAACTGTTGATGAAAAATTAAACGACAAGGGCTATATTGTGCCTGGATTAGGTGATGCAGGTGATTTATGTTTTGGTGAAAAATTATAAAAAATAAACCCCTATAGAAATTACTACAATTAAGTATAAAATCACATTTTTAAAATTATTAGAATCGCTTTTTTTCAAAAAGTTGGCTACAATTACACTGAATGGAAATAACATAAAAAA
>JADWMI010000033.1:4640-6136 GCA_015767395.1 Bacteroidota bacterium
ATTATCAAAGTAAAAACAATACGTAAAATAGATAAATACTGGAAATGCCACCCCTATAACAGGGATAAAGAAATTTTTAATATCTAATTTTTGGTAAATTAAAATAGCCAAATAAATTAATACAATAAATAAAAAACTCCAAACATAAATTAGGGATGCAATTCCAACCCAAAAACCAGCATCAAAAAGTTTTTGTTTCGTATTGAACCCAGATCTTAAACTATAGACCTTTCTAAAAGCCAATAACAATACAAAGTTTGAAAATAGCAATGAATTTGAAAACATTGTTTCGTGAAAAGTTCCCAATAACAACACTATTAATAACAAGGCATACGAATTATTTTGTGTTATATTATTTTTCTGAATAATGAAATTCACAAGAAGTATAAAAACTACAAATACACAAAACACGCCCAATCTTTCTAATAACAAAAAGGTCGAAAACACGTTAAATTCAAATATTATTGAGGCCGCCGTGTAATAAATAAAAAGGGATAATATGATAATGAAAAGAACTACTGGTTTAGATTTATTAAAAAAATTGGCTATCATTACTATATTTTATACTTTTGCCTGTAAATATAATTAAGATATGATTGCAAACAATATTTTTAAGGTGATAGGTGATTTTTTTACAAATGTTTTATTTGTTCCATTTGATTCTATCCGATTTATGGACAACTGGTGGTTGCAAAGTACATCAAGCTGGATATTTATTGCAATTACATTTGTTGCTTTTTTCTATTGGTTAGGTGAATTAAGAAAATACAAAAAAATAGGAAACGAATAGTTTCTTTTTAAATTTCACCTTCATTTTTCTTTTTAAAAACACTTCTAACTGTGGGCAGTAAAAACAAACTCAAAAGATTTCGTGAGAACGATACATTTACAAACGTTATTCAGCCTACACGCGAAGAGGTATTAAACGGTTTTTCTATTAAAGGAAATTGGAATACACATTTCAACAATAACAATCCAATTGTTTTAGAATTAGGTTGTGGTAAAGGTGAATATACGATTGACTTGGCTCGGAAAAATCCCAATATAAACTATATTGGAATTGATTTAAAAGGCGCCCGTTTTTGGCGAGGTGCAAAAACTGCTTTAGAAGAAAATTTAACAAATGTTGCTTTTCTTCGAACTCAAATTGAATTGATTGACCTTTTGTTTTCTGAAAATGAAGTTGATGAAATTTGGATAACATTCCCTGATCCGCAAATAAAATACACACGTACTAAGCATAGAATGACCAATGCTGAGTTTCTTAAAAAATACCATACTGTTCTAAAACCTGATGGTATTGTAAATTTAAAAACCGATAGCGAATTTATGCACGGTTATACTTTAGGATTACTACATGGTGCAGGGCACGAGGTTTTATATGCACACCATAATATTTATAAAAATTTCGAGGCTCCAGAAGCTGTTACTTCTACACAAACTTTTTATGAAAGTCAGTATTTAGAAAAAGGAAAACCAATCACCTATATAAAATT
>JADWMI010000033.1:6236-8029 GCA_015767395.1 Bacteroidota bacterium
GAAGTCGCTAAACTAATTCCGTATGGAAGAGTTACAAGCTATGGCGCAATCGCAAAGTATTTAGGAGCGGCTCGTTCAGCCAGAATGGTTGGTTGGGCAATGAATGCTTCACATAACAATGACCAAATTCCTGCTCACAGAGTTGTTAATAGAAAAGGATTGCTCACAGGAAAATTTCATTTTGACGGTACTAATTTAATGCAACAGTTATTAGAAAATGAGGGCGTTGTTGTTATAGACAATCAAATTCAAAGCTTTGAAGCTGTTTTTTGGGATCCTTTTATCGAGTTAACTCAAGACTAAGTCACTCTGTTACCTTAATAAGCCCTACATTTCTTTTTAATATGAATGTTTTTATATTCGTTTGAAGTCTGTATATTTGTTGTTTAGAATGATTTTATATAAACAACATGACATATACAAAAAAGGACATAACAAAGGCACTTGAAACCATTACTGCGCCTGGAGAAGGGAAAAATTTAATAGAAAGCGAAGCAGTTAAAAATATTGTAACTTTTGATAAAGAAATTATTATTGATGTTACTATTTCAAACCCTACTTTACAAGCTAAGAAGAAGATTGAAGTTGAAATAATGAAAGTACTTCATCAATTGATTGATGTAAAAGCTGACGTAAAAGTAAACGTAACTTCAAATGCACCATCAACACCTATTAAACCTGAAAAACCAAAAGTTCCAGGGATTAAAAATATCATTGCAATTGCTTCTGGTAAAGGTGGCGTTGGTAAATCTACTATTACCGCTAATATGGCTGTTTCATTACAAAAAATGGGCTTTAAAGTTGGTATCTTAGATGCAGATGTTTATGGACCTTCCACTCATATTATGTTTGATGTTGCCAATGCAAAACCATTGTCTATAAAAGTTGATGGACATTCAAAAATGCAACCAATTGAAAGTTACGGTGTGAAAATATTATCATTGGGCTTTTTTACTGATGCAAATCAGGCCGTTATTTGGCGTGGTGCAATGGCTTCAAAAGCTTTAAACCAAATGATATTTGATTCACATTGGGGAGAATTAGATTTTTTATTAATTGATCTGCCTCCAGGAACTGGTGATATTCATTTATCAATTGTACAAGCTGTTCCTGTAACAGGCGCTGTAATTGTAAGTACACCCCAAAACATTGCTTTAGCTGATGCTAAAAAAGGGGTGGCAATGTTTCAACAAGAAAACATCAACGTTCCTGTTTTAGGTATTGTTGAAAATATGAGTTACTTTACACCTGCAGAACTTCCAGACAACAAATATTATATTTTTGGAAAAGATGGAGCCAGAAATTTAGCTGAAGATATTGAAACTGCATTTTTAGGTGAAGTTCCATTGGTGCAAAGTATTAGAGAAGCTGGTGATGTTGGACATCCGGTGGCGTTACAAGACAATACACCTTTAGAAAAGGCATTTTCAGAAATCACAAAAAATGCATTATCACAATTGGTAAAAAGAAACAAAGATTTACCACCAACTGAAGTTGTTAGAATTACAACTATGAGTGGATGTAGTACTAAATAATAAACTATGAGTGAACAAGAACTAAGAGTTACTGTTGAAAATGCATTACAAGAAATCAGACCTTATTTAGAAGCTGATGGAGGTAATATTTCTTTGGTAGAAATTACAAAAGATACCGTAAGTGTTCAGCTAGAAGGTGCTTGTTTGGGCTGCTCGGTTAATCAAATGACTTTAAAAAATGGTGTTGAAGCTACTATCAAAAGGCACGCTCCACAAATTAAACGCATTATTGAAATTAACGGAATTTCATTCTAGTTA
>JADWMI010000033.1:8129-9242 GCA_015767395.1 Bacteroidota bacterium
ATGCCTAGATATTATTCATTAGGTAAAATACCGCCTAAACGACACACAACATTTGAAAAACCAACAGGAGGTTTGTACCAAGAAGAACTTTTTGGAACGGCTGGTTTTGTCGGAATGTCCTCATTAATTTATCATTTAAACCCGCCAACGGTTGTATCCGAAATTAAACAATTAAGGGATGTTACGCCTAAAATTGCTATTGAAAAGAACATGAAAGCCTTGAGCTTTAATGGATTTTCTTTACTTCCATCAGCCGATTATTTAGAAAGCCGAAAGACTCTTTTTGTTAACAACGATTTACATATTGGGTTGGCAGCTCCAAAAGAATTTTCTTCATCTTATTTTTATAAAAATGCAGATGCCGATGAAATGATTTTTGTTCACCTAGGTTCTGGGACTTTAAAAACAATGTATGGGAATATTGAATTTAAATATGGCGATTATTTAATTATCCCTAAAGGAACCATTTACCAAATAGATTTTGATTCAGAAGAAAACAGACTGCTTTATGTAGAATCTTTTAGCCCAATTGTGACACCCAAACGGTATCGAAATAATTTTGGTCAATTGTTAGAACATGCTCCTTTTTGTGAACGTGATTTTAAATTACCAAAAAATTTAGAAACCCATGATGAAAAAGGAACCTTCAAAATTTTAATTAAAAAACAAGGTGTTTTATGGGAATATATTTATAAAAATCATCCTTTTGATGTTATAGGTTGGGATGGCTTTAATTATCCATACGCATTTTCAATTCATGATTTTGAGCCAATTACTGGTCGTATTCATATGCCACCTCCAATTCACCAAACTTGGGAAGCTGCAGGTTTTGTTGTCTGTTCGTTTGTTCCAAGAATGTACGATTATCATCCTAAATCTATTCCAGCCCCTTACCATCACAGCAATATAGATTCTGAAGAGTTATTGTATTATGTTGATGGTGATTTTATGAGCCGAAACAACATTAAAAAAGGACAAATCACATTGCATCCGGGAGGTATTCCACACGGGCCACACCCTGGAGCATATGAAAGAAGCATTGGAAAAAAGTTTACTGAAGAATTGGCTGTAATGATTGATCCTTTCAATCCATTAATGATAACAGAAGAGGCC
>JADWMI010000033.1:9342-14758 GCA_015767395.1 Bacteroidota bacterium
TTTAAAAAACAAACAGAATTTTGATTACGGATTAGAAAAAATATTTTCAGAGGCTGAAGATTTTTTGCCTTTACTAGGTACTGATTACGTGGAATTATATGTTGGCAACGCCAAACAAGCAGCTCATTATTACAAAACAGCGTTCGGATTTCAATCGTTGGCCTATGCTGGTTTAGAAACAGGAATTAAAGACAGAACCAGTTATGTGTTGGTTCAAGATAAAATTAGACTGGTGTTAACTACCCCAATGCCAAACACAAACAATAGGGAATTAATTGAACACATAGAAAAACATGGAGATGGTGTAAAAGTTGTTGCGCTGTGGGTTGAAGACGCAACAAAAGCTTGGGAAGAAACCACAAAACGTGGTGCAGTTTCATACATGAAACCTACAAAAGAAAGTGATAATAACGGAGAAGTCATTCGATCGGGTATTCATACATATGGAGACACTGTTCATGTGTTTGTTGAACGAAAAAACTACAACGGCATATTTTTACCAAAATTTGAAAAATGGGAATCAATACACAATCCAACAAATGTTGGTTTACGTTATATAGATCATATGGTTGGAAACGTCGGCTGGAATGAAATGAATGTTTGGTCCAGTTTTTACAATAACACAATGGGGTTTGCAAATCTAATTACCTTTGATGACAAAGATATTTCAACACAGTTTACTGCTTTAATGAGCAAAGTAATGACAAACGGTAATGGCCGCGTAAAATTCCCAATTAATGAACCTGCCGAAGGCTTAAAAAAATCTCAAATTGAAGAATATTTGGATTTTTACAATGGCCCTGGAATTCAGCACATTGCTGTTGCAACCAATAATATATTAGAAACTGTAAAAGAAATGACTGCTCGAGGCGTGGAATTTTTATATGTTCCTGGCTCTTATTACGACACTGTTTTGGATAGAGTTGGAGAAATTGATGAAAATTTGGCAGAACTTAAAGACTTAGGGATTTTGGTTGACAGAGATGAAGAAGGTTATTTATTACAAATTTTCACCAAACCAGTATCAGACAGACCTACATTGTTTTTTGAAATTATTCAGCGAAAAGGGGCACAATCTTTCGGAAAAGGAAACTTTAAAGCTTTGTTCGAGTCTATTGAAGCCGAGCAAGAGAGACGAGGAACTTTATAAATCTTTAAAATAAATATAATATTAACATCAAAGCTTAACTTCATTCGTTGAGCTTTTGTTATTTTTGGTATAAAAATTGCTTTTCTTCGAAAGAATGAATCCATTATAAATGCAGAAAAATATATTCATATTGCTATTTCTAGTTACCATTCCCTTCTTTGGGCAATCGGTTAGCAATGAATTAGATTCTTCAAAACTGGCATTTCAAAAAGGTGAATGGTTAAAATTTAGAATCAGTTATAGTAATTTTTTAAATGCTGGTTTTGCAACTATTGATGTTTTTGAAACAAAAAAGAATGGTTTAGAAGCTTTTCATGTAAAAGGATTTGGTGAAACTAAGGGTTTAATTAGCTGGTTTTTTAAAGTTGAAGACGATTACCAAACTTATTTTTATAAAGAATCTCTTAAACCTTATCGTTTTATTCGTAAAATAGATGAAGGTGGCCATTCTAAAAATAAAGAAATTTTATTTAACTATGACACCAATAAGGCCCTTGTAAAAGATTTTAAAAGAAATACAGAAAAAACATATCCCATTAGTAATAATGTTCAAGATATGCTTTCAGCCTTATATTATCTCAGAAATCAAGATTTAAGCAATCTATCTCCTGGAGATGAAATTAAATTAGAACTTTTTTTCGACCAAGAAACCTATGTTTTTAAACTAATATTTGTAAGAGATGAAATTTTAAAAACCAAATTTGGAAATATTAACTCATTGGTTTTTAAGCCGCTAGTTCAAGCCGGTCGTGTTTTTAAAGAACAGGAAAGCGTTACCATTTGGGTAAGTGCTGACAAAAATAAAATACCACTTCGCATTAAAGCATCGCTAGCTGTTGGATCGCTTCGTGCAGATTTAGATGAATTTAAAGGATTAGCAAATCCTTTTAACATTATTTTTAACAATTAAATTGTATTTTCGCACTTTAAATTTTTACCCTAATAAACTTGTAAATTTTACCCAGTTGAAAAAAATAGCATTCCTCTTAATAATTGTATTATTTGCTTCGTGCGGCGATGAAAAAAAATCAGCAGAAATAGCCCTTGATTCCGTTGAGCCAGAAATTATATATAAATATGGTTTTGTCTTTAACGATTATAACGTAATCCGTGACACCATTAAAAAAAATGAAAATTTTAGCGAAATATTAGGCAAATACAACGTTTCTTATCCAAAAGTCTTAGAAATTGTAAATAAGGTTAAAGACACTTTTGATGCTAGAAGAATAAGAAGTGGAATTCCTTATACTGTTTTAGCTAAAAAGGATTCAACCGCTGAAGCCCAGATTTTTATTTATAAACATTCTTTGGTTCGTTATACTGTGATTGACTTTAAAGATTCAGTTATTGTTGCCTACAATGCCAAAATACCAATTAAAACTGTTGTTAAAACAGCTTCTGGAATTATCACAACAAATCTATCAGACGCTATGGAAGAAGGAGGCTATAATTCTTATTTAACCTATAAAATGGCAGATGATATTTACGCTTGGACCATTGATTTTTCCCGTCTTCAAAAAAACGACAAGTTTAAATTAATCTATGAACAATTGTACATTAATGATACAATCCCAGTTGGTATAGGTGAAGTAAAAGCCGCCTATTTTGAGCATGGCGGAAAGCCCTTCTATGCTTTTAAATTTTTAGCCGATTCTACAGTAGGTATTCCAGATTATTTTGATGATAAAGCAACCAACTTAAGACGACAATTCTTAAAAATGCCTGTGAAATTTAGTCGAATTTCATCTCGCTATAATTTGAGAAGACGAATCGCCTATTATGGCAACAAGGTAAGACCTCATAAAGGAACCGATTTTGCAGCGCCCATTGGAACAGAAATTATGGCCACAGCGAATGGAACTGTAAGTGAGTCGCGATACAAAGGGGCAAATGGTAATTATGTAAAAGTACGCCACAACAGCACCTACAGCACGCAATATTTACATATGAGTAAACGGGCTGTGAAGGTAGGACAAGTAGTAAAACAAGGTGATGTAATTGGATATATTGGTATGACGGGTAATACTGCAGGGCCACATGTTTGTTATCGTTTCTGGAAAAATGGCGTACAAGTTGACCCTTTGAGACAAAAATTACCAGCTGCCAAACCTATGAAGGAAAACATAAAACCAACTTTTTTTGAATTTACACTACCTTTGAAAAAAGAAATAGACGCAATAAAATATCTTAATATAAATAATGAAATTGGTTCTTCAAGTGAAGAATTAAACTCTTAGAATCTTATACAAATGAAAAATATAAATCCAACAGAAACAAAAGCTTGGCAAAAACTTAACAACCACTTTAATAGCATAAAAGATACGCACTTAAAATCGTTGTTTAATGAGAATAGCGAACGTAAAAGTGATTTCACTTTGAATTTTAATGATTTTGAATTTGATTATTCTAAAAACAGAATCAACAAAGAAACGATTGAAATCTTATTAGAATTGGCTAATGAAGTGGATTTAAAAAGCGCTATGGATTCTTACTTTTCAGGAGAAAAAATCAATAAAACTGAAAAAAGAGCCGTTTTACATACTGCATTAAGAAGTCAACTGAATGATGAAGTTATTGTTGATGGTGTAAATGTTAAACCTGAGATTAAAGCTGCATTGGCTAAAATTGAAGTTTTCACAAACAAAGTAGTCTCTGGTGATTGGAAAGGGTATACCAACAAATCTATTACAGATGTTGTAAACATTGGTATTGGAGGTTCAGATTTAGGTCCAGATATGGTTGTTGAATCTTTAAAATATTACAAGAACCATTTAAACGTTCATTTTGTCTCTAATATTGATGGTGATCACGTTCAAGAGGTTATCAAAAATTTAAATCCTGAAACGACATTATTTGTAATTGTTTCCAAAACATTTACAACGCAAGAAACACTTACAAATGCCACTACTATCAAAAAATGGTTTTTAAAATCTGCTGCTGAAAGTGATGTTGCCAAACATTTTGTAGCGGTTTCAACCAACTTAAAAACAGTAAGTGAATTTGGAATTGCCACAGAAAATATTTTCCCGATGTGGGATTGGGTTGGCGGACGTTTTTCTTTATGGAGTGGTGTTGGACTTTCAATTAGCTTGGCCGTTGGATATAAAAACTTCAATGATTTATTAGTTGGTGCTTTTGAAATGGATGAACATTTTAAAAATACACCATTTGAAAAAAATGCACCTGTAATATTAAGTTTGATTGGTATTTGGTACACCAACTTTTTTAATGCTGAAAGCGAAGTTATTTTACCATACTCTCAATACTTAAGCAAACTAGCCCCTTATTTACAACAAGCTATTATGGAAAGTAATGGTAAAAGTGTTGATAGAAATGGAAATCGTGTAAATTACCAAACTGGAAACATTATTTGGGGAGCACCTGGTTCTAATTCTCAACATGCATTTATGCAATTGTTACATCAAGGGACTAAGTTAATTCCTGCTGATTTTATTGGATTTAAACAGTCATTATATGGCAATACTGACCACCATGAAAAACTAATGGCAAACTTTTATGGTCAAACCCAAGCGCTTGCTGAAGGAAAAACCAAAGAAGAAGTCCACTTAGATTTAAAAACACAAGGTAAAATGGACGAAATTGAAACCTTATTACCCTATAAAGTTTTTGAAGGAAATAAGCCAAGTACAGCTATTTTAATCGAAAAATTAACGCCTAAAACGTTAGGAAGCTTAATTGCATTTTACGAGCATAAAATATTTATTCAAGGAATTATCTGGAATATTTTTAGTTATGATCAATTTGGTGTTGAATTAGGTAAAGAATTGGCACAAAAAAACCTATCTAAGTAAACTATTTTTTAACAAAATTACTATTTTGTTAAATTAACATAAAATTTAAATTTAAAAAAACACTTAAAAAGCTGATACAAGTCTATTTAAGTGTTTTTGTTTTATTGTTAAATCTTAATAATTTGTTAATAAAGTACAGCCAAAAAATAAGCCTCAATCTCTAAAAATTTATCATATTTGCTTTAATTAATTCTAACTCAAATTAAGTAATGAAAAATTTTAAAAATTGGCTAACGGTAATGTTGTTAATCACATCGGTTACTGTTTTTTCACAAACTACGCTTTCTGGAAAAGTTGTAGATGAAACAAATCAACCCTTACCTGGAGCAACGGTAGTAATTCAAGGTTCTAAAGTAGGAGCTTCCTCCGATTTTGATGGGAACTTTAGTTTTGAAACTTCAATGAACAGTGGAACCTTAGTTGTTTCTTTCATTGGTTTCGAATCAAAATCTGT
>JADWMI010000153.1 GCA_015767395.1 Bacteroidota bacterium
GCTTCTTTAATAATGGTTTTATTCACATCTTTGTTTAACAATAACTTAAACAATAGAACTGTGGCAATGGCATCACCATCGGCACGATGACGACTTGAAATTGGGATGCCTAATGTTTTACATAAATTCCCCAGTTTATAGGAGGGAAGGTCAGGTATTAATACTTTGCTGAGTTCAACGGTGCACAATGTTTTGCGTTCAAAATCATAACCAAGGCGTCTAAACTCTGTTGTTAAAATCCGATTGTCAAAATTGGCATTGTGGGCCACTAAAACACAATCTTCTGTTATTTCAACAATCCGCTTGGCAACTTCATGAAACTTAGGTGCATTTGTAAGCATTCCATTGTTAATTCCAGTTAAATTAACTACAAATGGTTGAATGTCTTTTTCAGGATTTACCAGGCTAATAAATTGATCAACAATTTCAAGTCCGTCAAATTTATAAATGGCAATTTCAGTGATTCCCTCTTCATTGAATTTACCTCCCGTGGTTTCTATGTCTAGTATTGCGTACAATTAGTTATAATTTCTTTGTCCAAATATAGCACTTCCTACTCTAATCATGGTACTTCCTTCTTCGATTGCAATTTTATAATCGCCACTCATCCCCATAGAAAGTGTTTTAGGACTAAAATTAGGGGCATCATGTTTTTTAGAAATTTCAAAATATTTTTTCAGGGTTTGAAATTCATTTCTTATTATATTTTGGTCGTCAGTAAAACTTGCCATACCCATAAAACCTTGAATATTGATGTTTTTTAAGTTCGAAAATTCATCAGATTTTAATATATTTTCAACATCTTCAAAAGACATTCCAAATTTGGTGTCTTCTTTTGCTATTTTCAGTTGTAACAAGCAATTGATAGTTCTACTGTGTTTCAGTGCTTGTTTGTTAATCTCAACCAGTGTTTTAAATCTATCTACGCCGTGGATTAAACTTACAAAACCAGCCATGAGCTTTACTTTATTGCTTTGTAAATGCCCAATCATATGCCACTCAATATCTTTTGGGAGTAGCGTATGTTTTTCAACCATTTCCTGAATTTTATTTTCTCCAAAAATGCGTTGTCCGGCATTGTATGCTTCCATTATGTCGGCAACAGGTTTTGTTTTTGAAACCGCTATTAAATTGACGTTTTCAGGAATGGTTGTTAATATGTTTTGTAGATTCTCTTTTATATGCACAAAAAACTAGTTTAATTTATTAATAACAAGCCCTGAACGTAATTTTGGTTCAAACCAAGTTACTTTTGGAGGCATAATATTACCCGTATCAGCAATATTCATTAATTGATCCATACTTACAGGAAACAATGCAAATGCAACAGCCATTTCCCCCTTGTCAACACGTTTACTTAATTCACCTAAACCTCTGATACCACCAACAAAATCAATTCTTGTTGAAGTTCTCAAATCTTTAATATTCAAAATAGGTTCTAAAACATATTTAGATAAAACACTTACGTCTAAACTATCAATAGGATTGTTATCGTTAAAAGTTCCTTCTTTTGCAGTTAAACCGAACCATTTACCATCAACATACAATGAGAAATCATGTAATTTGTTTGGTTTTATAATTGATTTGCTAATATCATTTACAATAAAATTTTCTTCAATTTTAGCTATAAATTCTTCTGAGCTTAATCCGTTTAAATCTTTTACAACACGGTTGTAGTCAATTATTTGTAACTGATTATCTGGGAAATGTACAGCCATAAAGAAATTATACGGTTCATTTCCAGTATGGTTAGGATTTTTAGCGCTAAATTCTTCACTCATCCCAGCAGCTGCAGCAGTTCTATGATGTCCATCAGCAACATAAGTACAAGGGACTTTTTCTTTAAAAAGGCGTTCTAAAGATTTGTTTGTTTCTGCATTGTCAATAACCCAAAAATGGTGTCCAAAACCATCTTCAGCAGTAAAATCATATTCAGGTGCATTATGAGTAACAATATTTGAAACAATCTCATCAATTTCAGGTACCGCTCTATAAGTAAAGAATACAGGTTCAATATTAGCTTCTAAAATTCTAGAAAGCACCTTTCGATCTTCCTCTTTATCTGGACGCGTTAATTCATGTTTTTTAATATTCCCATCCATGTAATCTTGGCAGGATGCTGCACCAACAATTCCATATTGCGTTTTTCCATTCCTGGTTTGCGCATAGATGTAATATTTACTTTTATTATCTTGAACTAAAAAACCTTTTTCTTGAAATGCATCGAAATTCTTCCTTGCATGTAAGTAAACTTTTTCATCATGCGAATCTGTGCCTTTTTCAAATTCAATTTCAGCACGCGTGATACGTAATAAAGAGGCTAACTTGTTTTTAGCCATATTAGCTGCTTCTTCAGAATTCATTACATCATATGGTAAGCAGGCTACTTCTTCAACTTTATTTTTTGGTGGACGAAGTCCTTTGAATGGTTTAATTATTGCCATAATATTGATTTTATAAGTCTATAAATTTGATTGCTTAAAGTTACAATTATTAATGAATAGGAACCAAAAAAGACTGTTTAATTAACAGCCTTTTTTACCTTTTTATGATACTATTTTTAGCTTAAAATCTCAACAATTTGTTGCGCTAACTCTGTTCCAATTCTATCTTGAGCCTCACCTGTGGCAGCACCAATATGAGGTGTAAGCGATAGTTTTGGATTCATTAATAATTGAATTTCAGGTGTAGGTTCCATTTCAAAAACATCCAATGCTGCACCAGCTATTTTACCTTCCTCAAGTGCTTTTACCAAAGCAACTTCATCAACAACACCACCTCTGGCAGCATTTACCAAAAACGCTCCTTCGTTCATTAAGTCAAACTCTTTTGTTGAAATTACATATTCCTTTTGTGCTGGAACATGTAAGGTGATAAAATCTGCTTGATTTAATACCGTTTCTTTTGTTGTTGTATTTATTTCAAAAAATAAAGCTTGATTGTCAAAAAATTCAACTTCTAAATTAACGGAATCAATAAATGGATCAAAAGCGATAACTTTCATACCCATTCCAAGTGCTATTTTTGCCGTTGCTTGTCCAATTCTACCAAAACCTAAAACACCTAATGTTTTACCTCTTAATTCAACACCTTTGGCAAATGCTTTTTTTAATCCCTTAAATTTAGAATCTCCCTCCAAAGGCATATTTCTGTTAGATTCCGGTAAAAAACGAGCCATTCCAAAAAGATGCGCAAAAACCAACTCGCCAACAGAGTGAGAAGAAGCAGCTGGTGTATTGATTACTTTCAATCCTTTTTCACGAGCATATTCTACATCAATATTATCCATTCCAACACCACCACGTCCAATAATTTTTAATGAAGGGCAGTTGTCAATAAGTTCTTCTCTTACAGTTGTTGCACTTCTAACAAGTAATACAACTATATTATTTTCATTTATATAATCTACTAATTGATCTTGAGCAACGGTTGTTAAGTCAACTTCAAAACCATTTAAACCCAAAGCAGCAATACCACTTTTGGCCAATCCGTCATTTGCTAATACTTTCATTATAATTTATATTTAATTTTATTTTTCTAATTGTTGCATGGCGTCAACCAATACTTGTATACTTTCAATTGGCATAGCGTTGTAAATACTTGCACGATAACCACCAACCGATCTATGTCCTTTAATGCCACTAATTCCGGCAGCATTCCAAATTTTATCAAATGCATCTTTGTCAGCTTCATTGGTTAAATTAAAAGTAACATTCATCAATGATCGATCTTCTTTTTCAGCAAAACCTTTAAATAATGGATTTCTATCTATTTCATCATATAATAGCGCTGCTTTTGCTTCATTTATTTTTTCAATGGCAGCAACACCACCTAAACCTTTTAACCATTGCAATGTTAACATAGAAACATATACTGAAAAAACAGGAGGCGTATTAAACATACTATCAGCTCCAATATGTTTTTGGTAATCTAACATCGCAGGAATGGTACGCCCTGTTTTTCCTAAAATGTCATCTTTTACAATAACTAAAGTAGTACCAGCTGGTCCCATATTTTTTTGTGCTCCAGCATAAATTAAATCAAACTGAGAGAAATCTAGTTCACGAGAAAAAATGTCAGAACTCATATCACAAACCAATAAAGCATCTGTTTTAGGGAACTCTTTAAATTGTGTTCCGTAAATGGTGTTGTTTGATGTTACATGAACATAATCAACATCAGTAGAAATCGAATAATTTTTTGGAATATAATTGTATGTTTTATCTTTGGAAGAAGCGATTACGTCAACATCACCTAATAATTTTGCTTCTTTTAAAGCTTTGGCTGCCCAAGCTCCCGTATCTAAATAAGCAGATTTCCCACCTACTTTTAATAAATTATAGGAAGTCATTAAAAATTCAAGACTTGCACCGCCTTGTAAAAATAAAACGGAATAACCTTCTGGTAAGTTTAGCAATTCCTTTACTAAACTACGAGCATTTTCCATAACCTCAATAAACTCTTTACTTCTATGTGAGATTTCAATTAACGATAAATTTAAACCATTAAAGTTAAGAACAGCCTCAGCTGACTTTTGTAAAACTTCTTGCGGTAAAATACACGGACCTGCACTAAAATTATGTTTTTTCATTTTTATAAAATATGAATTAATTCTATTACAAATTTCGATAAAAAAAGATAAAAAGCTATAGTATTTTTACTAAAAAAAATATTATAATTTCAATAAAAATTCAACGGTATCTAAATTATCGGCGTAATTCCATAATTTCGGATGTTGAGTATTGCCGAATTTTACGAAATCTACAACGTTTTCGTTACACGCAATACATTGAATTTCCTCACTTTTTAAACGAAGCTCTTTTATTAATGAGTCAAAATCTTCATAATATTCGTAAAAAACAGTTGCGATTGGAGAGGCATAACTTTTATCTTCCTTTAGCATCACAAAACCATTTTCTAGAATTTTAAACATACTCATTAAATAAACGGCTTTATTATAGTCGTAATTATTTTCGTATTTCTTGTAGTTTATAATATCGTTAAATTTATACAATGCATTAAAAAGCAGATCGAAATTATAATTTTTCGGAACAAATAATTTTGAAACACTTCTACATCCCAATCCGAAATATTGAAAAATATCTTCGCCTAAAGCCTCTAATTCTTCTTTGGTTTCTTTTCCAGTAATTATAGCCACAGAGTTTCTGTTTTTTCGAATAATATTTGGTTGTTTTCCAAAATAATGTTCAAAATAGCGAGCCGTATTGTTGCTTCCAGTTGCAATTACAGCATCAAAATTGGTTAGTTTTTCTTCTGTAAATGTGATTTTATTTTTGAAAAGTGGTTGGTAATATTCTAAAAATTTAGCAATTAAGGGTAAAAAATGCTTGTCGTTAGACGAAAGTTTTACCAAAGCATTATTTCCAGAAATTAATACAGATAATAAATCATGAAAACCTACCAAAGGTATATTTCCAGCCATAATTATGGCTACTGTTTTATGCGCTTCATTATTTTCAAAATTGTAATTAGAGGTCCATTTATTCAGCTTTTCAATGGTTAAAGCATTTGCCCAACTTTCAACTGATTTTAAAACATTGTCTTTTGTAAACCAACCATTAAACTCTGGAGCTCTTTTGATTTGCATTTTAAAAGCATCAAAAAACAGCGTATTTAATTCAGAGTCATCCATTTTTTCAATTTTCAAGTTTGAAAATTGTTTGAAAAACTGGCCTAATTTTGCAAAGGCATCAATTCGCTGCTCTAAATTCATTTTAATTATTATTTTATATTTGCTGCAAAATTAATCTAAATAATAGTATGGCAATAAAAATAACAGATGAATGTATAAATTGTGGCGCTTGTGAGCCTGAATGTCCGAACAATGCCATTTATGAAGCTGCTGAAGATTGGAAATATGCAGATGGAACTTCTCTTGAGGGAAATATAGTGTTGCCAAATGGAAAAAAAGTAGATTCAGAAGAAGATCAAGCCCCTGTTAATGATGAATTTTATTTTATAGTTAC
>JADWMI010000154.1 GCA_015767395.1 Bacteroidota bacterium
GTGCAATGCGTTTTAAATCTGTATCTTGAAAATAATTCGTGGCGTGAAAGTAAAACTTCACCCATCACATTGCAGTCTTTTCCAAAAAAACGACCTATAGGCTCAATGCCTAAATCATCAAAACAGTAAAATCGGTGATCGCCATATTGTTCAATGATTTTGTAGCCAATGTGGTTAAATGCAAAAGTTACATTTCGTGTTGGAATCAATTCAAATGATGGATAATGCGGTGTGATGTGTCGAATGAGTTTCATCAACGATGTTTTACCACATCCTACAGGCCCAGAAAGCAAAATACCTTTATTGATATCAATATTGAGTTTTTTGCAACGCTGCCAATCCCTAATTTGATAATTGCAAAGCTTGTACAAAATTTCTCGATCCTCTTTGTGAATTTTAAACTTTCTTCCAAACAACAATTTCCCTTTAGCATCTAAATAAATCAACATTTTTTCAAAATCGTATTGAATTTGACTTCCCTTAAGTTCACCCAATTGGTATTGCTCAATTCCTTCAGTGATGATATGTGGTGTTTTTAAATTCATTTTTTCATTTTTTTGACTTCTAGGTATGAATCCGACACTTACAATGGCTCATCATAATTTTTATCGGTACTTGTCTTTAAGTTGTCCTGATATGGGACAGTTGATTTTTGTTTTTCAGATGTTTTAGAATTATTGGAATTTAAAATTTTAAAAAATTGCTGTTTGTTTTTGTTTTTATTGTTTTCTATAGTTTGTATATGTTTGTTTATAGATACCAATGCTTGTCCATCGCTTGTCCCAATTTGAGTACAGCTTTGGGTCAGTACTTGTCCAGTACTTGTCCCAAAATCGAACATCTTGATACTGCTTCCCTTGAACGGATTATGCGATGGGATATACAAAATGTATTTCCAATGACTCAGCTCTTTGATACAACGATGGTACGTAGATTTTGAGCCTATTTTGGAATAGGACATAACTTCTTCTCGATTGATGTAAAACTCATCCTTGAAAAAATTGGTATTCCAAAACTGAAATAAAGCTACATACAAACTGATATGCGTTGGATTCAAACGGCTATCTTTTGAGAATAGCATAAACACGGCATTTAGATGTTTGATATAATTGATGTGTTCCAAAATTACGTTTAGAATTTATTGTGAATTCTATTGCTTTCTAAAACTTTTAAAATCTCCTGATAGTCGTAATACAACACACCTCCTATTTTGGTATAAGGCAGTGTTCCATTGATTCTAAGATTCTGTAAGGTGCCTGGTGAAATTCCAAGCAGATCTCTGACTTCAGGTGATTTGAGCCATTTTTTTATAGATTGACCACTATTTGTTTGTAATAAAAGTTTGATATCATCGAGTAATTCCATTTTGAAATCTATCAGATCTTCTGTGGTAATAATTGTTGCTGCCATTTGTATATTGTTTAATTTAAAATGTGATTATTTGTGCAACAAACATATATTGAAATTTTGCTAAAAAAAAGTGTAGCAAATGTCAATTCTCAGAATTAATTGGTGAAATTCCGAGAATTGACCTGTACAAGTTTCTATGTTGAAAACAGAGCAGAAGTGGTGAGTTTTATAAACTAAAAATATGTTATTTCTTACTATTTTAGTGTGATGTAATCATTGATTCAGCTGTTTAGATTAATGGCTAATTTCCTCTAAATTTTCAATTGTTAATCAAGTCTTTCAATTGATTTAACACTCTTTCGATTAATCGTAGATCCTTGGTTATTATTTCAGCCTGACCAAACATTTCATGTTTAAATTCTAATTGTTTATTATAGGTTGTTGTTAGTTCATTCGGAAGCGTCACATCTATAAAATAAAAATTTTCATCATCTGGGACAAGACTAATATTACTTATCGTTCCAACTAATATCCCATATTCGATATAGGGGTAGTTTTCTAGTCTTATATGAACTCTTTGTCCAATTTTAATTTTACCTGAATTTGTGATATTGGTTCTTAATTTAGCTATTGGTTTTAAATTCCCAATTGGCACTATACTAACCACCAATTGTTTTTCTAATAAATAATCATTTTTTTTCAAATCCCTTAAAAAAGTAACCCTACCCTCCCTGGAGCTTTTCAATAAAAATCTCGTTTCCCAATCCCTAATGCCCACTTTAAGTTTATCCAAATTTTGAAATAGCTCTTTTTCTACATTTTTTTCAACCCTGATTTTTTCAATAGCATTCAATTTTAAATTCCTATTAGACAGACTTATATCATTGTTCAATTCTGATATTTCTAATAAAATATTTTTAGCTAGATTTTCTGACCTTAAATATGCTATCTTTTTTTGCTCATTGTCTTGTTTTGAGATCACCCCTTTTTCATACAAGTCATCACTTCTTTCTACATCTATTTGCATGAATTTCAATTCTTCCAAATTCAACTGGTACTGCTGGGTTAGACTTGCTAATTTTCGTTGTCTTTCAGCAGCATTTTTAATTGTTGTGGCTAATTTGATATCATAGACTTTGTACTTTTTTAACAGGATGTAGTTTATATATGAATTTTCAAATTTCGAAAAACTATCTTCTATTTCTCCCAATGACAATGCAGGTATAGCATCCACTGTAAAAAAGATACTATCAAGCCTAATATCCAACATATAAATAATATTTTTAAGATATTTTACATCACTATAATTTGCAGTGTTTTCGAAAACTGCAATTGGATCATCTACTTTTATAACATCATTATTTTGTACAAATACGGAATCTATTATTCCTGAAATTTGAGTGTATATTCTTTGAGGAGGATCCTCGGTTGTTATGGTTGCTTGAGAAATAACTTTTTCAGGATATTTAATCAAATAAGACAACAATAAAAGGACAAAAACAACTAGTAAAATGATGGTATTTCCATAACGGATAATCCATGTAGGAATACTACTAATTATTTCTTCCAATTCATCACTTCTATTGCCAGAAAGTTTATGTAAATCCTTTTCCATAATTCAAATACCCAGTTCTAACTGATTTTTAACTAAATTAAAATAAAACCCTTTTCTTTCAATAAGTTTACTATGTGTACCCTTTTCAACAATTTCGCCTTTGTCTAAAACAATTATTTCATCTGCATTTTTAACGGTACTTAGGCGATGCGCAATAATTAGTGAAGTTCCAGAAGCATAGTAGCGATCTAAATTGTTTACAATGATCTTTTCATTTTCAGTATCCAACGCTGAAGTCGCTTCGTCAAAAAGTAAGAGCTCAGAATTTTTGTAAATGGCTCTCGCAATTAATATCCGTTGTTTTTCTCCGGTACTAAGTCCCATTCCTTTGTTTCCAACAGGGGTGTTATAGCCTTTAGGAAGCTCATCTATTAATTGTGTTAAGTTCGCGGTTTCCACTGCAGTATTAAATCTGTCTTTGTCAAAAAGACTATCGCTTAAACAAATATTATTCCTTAGGGTATCATCAAAAATAAATCCTTCTTGCATAACAACTCCACAATAGTTTCTCCATGAATGATTTGATATTTTTTTAAGATTTACACTGCCAATTTCAATTGTACCAGAGATAGGTTGGTAAAATTTTAACAATAATTTTAATAAAGTAGTTTTCCCTGAACCGCTTTTTCCGACAAGTGCCGTGACCTTATGTTGGGGTATCTCAAAAGAAATGTTTTTTAAGCATAATTTATCCGTCCCAGGATAGCTGAAATTTAAATCTTTTATATGGATGTTACTTTTGTCCTTTACATCATCAATATGAATTTTATCAACCATTTCCTCTTTTTGTTTGAGGGTAATTTCTGATAGTCTTTGGTATGATAAATTAGCATCTTGCAACTCTCTAATAAACTGCAATAATAAACGTATAGGAAGATTTAGCTGCCCTAAAATGTACATAATCGCGAGTAGCATACCAAGGGTTATTGTTCCTTCTATAACTAAATTAGCAGCCATTATAATGATAATAATATTTGTTATTTCAATGATAAAATCCGTGCCGTGTGTTTGATATTGACTTATGGAAAGACTCTTCAAGTCAAGATTGTACAATTTTACTTGAATTGTTTCCCAACTCCATCTTTTTCTTCTTTCTGCATTATTGAGTTTAATTTCTTGCATTCCATTGATAAGTTCTAACACTTTATAATTATCATTGGTAGATTCCTTAAAAAGTGCCGTATCTACTTGCGCTCTTTTTTTTAGAAAGAGGGCAAACCATAAAAAGCAGCAAACTGTTCCGGTTAGAAAAACGAAGAATATACTCGTATTATAGAGAGCCAATATGATACCGAAAACAACCAAGTTGAATGATGAGAATACCAAGTTTAACGAAGAACTCGTTAGCAAAATACGTATCTTCTCATGATCTTCCATGCGTTGCAAAATATCACCTGTTAATTTTGAATCATAAAAAGAGATAGGCAATTCCATTAACTTGATAATAAAATCAGAGATCATTGTTACTTTAACACGTGTTCCAATATGCAATAAAATCCAATCTCTCAACATCGAAATACTTAATTTACCCATATATAAAAACAGTTGCGCAAATAGAATTAAGTAAATGAAATCAATATCCTGATTTACAATTCCAACATCAATTATACTTTGTGTTAAAAAAGGGAACAATAGCTGAACGATGCTACTGAGAAGTAATCCAATCAATAGCTGTCTTACAAAGGGTTTGTGATTTTTTAAATAAGCAAGGAAATATGAAAATGGTAATTTTGAGTTGTCTTTTTGTATGTTTTCAGTATTAAATCCAGGTGTTGTTTCGATTAATAATGCTATTCCCTGATTTGTCTTTTGGTTGGCCTGTTTTCCAATCCAGTTATCTAAAAATTTCCTTTGGGTATAGCGAACCAATCCTATCGAAGGATCGGAAATAAAGTACATGTTTTTATGGATTTTATACAATACTACAAAATGCTCTTTACCCCAATGCAAGATACATGGTAAAGGAGCTACATCAATTTGATCCAATGAAATCTTGACTCCCAAAGTTCTAAAACCAATTTTTTCAGCAGCTTGGCTAAGATTTTCAAGATTTGTGCCAATTCTTGTGGTCTCACACAGTTCTCTTAGATAATCTATCCCAATATCTTTACGGTAATGCTTAGTTACTATTTTCAAACAGGCAGGAGCACAATCCTTGGCGTATAGTTGGTTATATGTTGGAAATTTAGTTTTTAGCATTTTTGGTTTTATTTCTTTGTATCCAAGAATTACAATAGCGGTATAAATGATCATAAGTGATCATTTCGTACAAACGTTGATTGGTTGAAAAGATTCTGTTTGTATTCATATGGATATGACTCGACACAAAATCAAATTTTTGATTTGAATTATTAGAGAGGATACTAGTATCCAATACTTCTTTTATCTGATAGTGTCGCTTCGATAAATTACTTCTTAAAATAGTGTATTTATTATCTTTTGAATCGTCCAAAAAATTGTTAATTTCCCTGTGAATAATTCTATATTTTTCACTTAATTGCTTTTGGGTAATTTTAGTAGTTTTAAAATCTTTTTTAAAAGACGCTTCTAAGGCTTTTATAAAATTTAGCAGCTCGTCACCAGACCCGTAAAAAAGTCTTATAAAATCAAGAGATGATTTAAAATTGTATAAGAATTTAAGCTCGTTACTTTTCAAAAGCGCCAATGACTTTAAGAAAAAAGCACTATCAATATGGAATAGCTGCTCAGTGAAATGATAGTGCAAAAATGAATACCTTTCAAGTTCTCTATCATAGGAGCTTATTTCAATATTCCAGATATAATTATCATAAACTAATGTTTTTAGTGTTTTGTTCAACCCTTGGATAAGGTCATTAGATTTCTTTTCATTTTTCAGTTTCAATCTTAATTTCAGATGATGATCTGGATCATTATATCGTATAAAAAACCATTTTTCAATCAGTTTTTTATTCAATAAACCCCTAATGTAATTTTCAAGTTCGTTTTTTAGCATCCTATCTACAGAAAGCTCTGAACAATAGATTTTAAAATAGATCCA
>JADWMI010000155.1 GCA_015767395.1 Bacteroidota bacterium
TTTTATTGATTACATATAATCTGCCTTTTCTACGCACAATTTTGCACTCGGCACTTCTCTTTTTTACTGATGCTCTAACTTTCATCCGTTTATACTTTAATATCTGTAAGTAATTCTTGCTTTTGTTAAATCGTATGGACTCATTTCGAGTTTAACCTTATCTCCAGGTAATAATTTAATATAATGCATTCGCATTTTACCTGATATATGGGCGGTAACTACATGTCCATTTTCTAACTCCACACGAAACATTGCATTTGACAATGCTTCCGTAATGGTACCGTCCTGTTGTATGGCTGATTGTTTTGCCATTATGCTATTGATTTTCTTTTAGTTCCTTTTTTCATTAAACCATCATAATGACGATTCAATAAATGAGAGTTAATTTGTTGTATAGTATCTATTGCAACACCAACCATAATTAACAATGAAGTTCCTCCATAAAATAAAGCCCAAGACTGTGTCAATCCAAATTTTACAACAATAGCAGGTAATATTGCTACTAAAGCTAAAAACAAAGATCCTGGGAATGTTATTAACGATAGAATTCTATCTAACAAATCACCTGTATCTTTTCCTGGTCTAATACCTGGTATAAATCCTCCACTTCTTTTTAAATCATCAGCCATTTTATTTGTTGGTATTGTAATTGCCGTGTAAAAATAACTAAAAATAATTATTAAAAACGCAAATAACAAATTATACCACAAACCAAACATATCAGTAAATTGTATTCCTATTGCTTTTACAGTTTCATTATCTGAACCAGCCAATAAAGCCGGCGCAAACATAATAGCCTGAGCAAATATAATAGGCATTACACCTGATGAATTTAATTTCAATGGAATATAGTCTCTTGCTCCTGAAGCCACATTTTTAATGTTTCCAGCTACAGTTTTTCTAGCGTACTGTACCGGTATTCTTCGAACAGCAGTTACTAAATAAATACAAACAAGTATTACTAAGAACCATATTATTACTTCAATCAAAATCATAATTAATCCACCGTTAGATGCTGTAACTTTCGAAACAACCTCTTGGATAAATGATGCTGGAAAACGAGCAATAATACCTATCATTATTAATAATGAAATACCATTACCAATTCCTTTATCAGTAATTTTTTCACCAAGCCACATTGCAAAAATAGTACCTGCTGTTAAAATCACCATTGAAGTAATCCAAAACATACTACCACTAATATAGAAGGCAGATGATGGAATTAATTGGTAAATGTTAGTAATATATGCTGGTCCTTGAACCATTGTAATTGCAATTGTTAACCAACGTGTAATTTGATTGATTTTCTTTCTACCACTTTCACCGTCTTTCTGCAATTTTTGTAAATATGGAACTGCTATACCCATTAACTGCACCACAATAGAAGCAGAAATGTATGGCATAATACCCAAAGCTACAATTGAAGCTTGTGCAAATGCACCACCAGTAAACATATCTAAAATACTTAAAATTCCTCCTCCACTAGTTTGATTTTTTAAAGCTGCTTGCGCAACAGTAATATCAATCCCAGGAAGTGGAACTTGAGCCGCAAAACGATAAATGGCCATAAATCCAAGGGTTAAGAGAATCTTATTTCTAAGTTCCTCTATAGTCCAAATGTCTTTAATGGTTTGAATAAATTTTTTCATCTACAATAAATTATAACGTTTCAGCTGAACCTCCAGCATTTTCAATAGCAGCTTTAGCAGTTGCAGTGAATTTGTGAACTGTTACATTTAACTTGGCCTTTAATTCTCCATTACCCAATATTTTAACTAGGGAATTTTTATGAACTAGACCATTTTCAACTAAAATATCGAATGTTACTGTATCAGAAATTTTGTTATTGTCTACTAACTCTTGAAGTTTATGTAAGTTTACACCAACATATTCTTTACGGTTAATATTTGTAAAACCAAATTTAGGTACACGTCTTTGCAAAGGCATTTGACCACCTTCAAAACCAACTTTTCTAGAATACCCAGAACGTGATTTTTGACCATTGTGACCTCTTGTTGCTGTACCTCCTTTACCAGATCCTTGTCCTCTACCCAAACGTTTTCCTTGGTTTTTTACCGATCCTTTTGCAGGTTGTAAGTTATTTAATGTCATCTTATATAAAATGTTATTTAACTTCTTCTACAGAAATTAAGTGTTTAACTGTATTTACCATTCCAAGGATAGCCGGAGTAGCCTCATGTTCAACTACTTGATTCAACTTACGCAAACCTAAAGCCTCCAAAGTTCTTTTTTGGTTCTGAGGACGTCTAATTTGACTCTTTACTTGTGTTACTTTTATTTTTGCCATCTCTCGTTGTTTTATCCTTTAAATACTTGTTCTAAAGAAATTCCTCTTTCTTTAGCAATCATACTAGCACTTCTCAATTGTAGCAAAGCATCAAATGTAGCTTTTACAACATTGTGAGGGTTCGATGAACCTTGTGATTTTGAAAGTACATCATGTACACCAACAGAATCAAGTACGGCACGTACTGCACCACCGGCAATAACTCCTGTACCTTGCGAAGCTGGTTTTAAAAACACTCTTGCCCCACCAAATTTACCTTTTTGTTCGTGCGGTAATGTTTGTTTTAAAATTGGAATTCTTACTAAATTTTTCTTTGCGTCTTCAATTGCTTTTGCAATTGCCGAAGCTACATCTTTAGATTTACCTAATCCGTGTCCAACTACACCATTTCCATCTCCAACTACAACAATAGCTGAAAAACCGAAAGCTCTACCACCTTTTGTAACTTTAGTAACACGGTTTACACCTACTAAATGATCTTGAAGTTCTAACCCACTAGGTTTAACTCTTTCTACGTTATTGTATTTATGATACATAATTTACTAAAATTTTAAACCTGCTTCTCTTGCAGCGTCTGCTAGAGCTTTAACTCTACCGTGATACAAAAATCCATTTCTATCAAATGCAACACCTTCAACACCAGCTTTTGCTGCTTTTTCTGCGATAGCTTTACCTACCCCTTTTGCAACCTCTAATTTTGAACCTGTAGCTTCAATTTCTTTATCTCTTGATGATACTGATAGCAATGTTGCACCAGCGTTGTCATCAACTAATTGAGCATAAATTTCTTTGTTACTTCTAAATACCGATAATCTTGGTTTAGAAGCTGTACCAAATACAATTTTTCTAATTCTATGCTTAATTCTTATTCTTCTTTCAAGCTTTGATAATGCCATAATACTTATATATTATTATGCAGATTTACCTGCTTTTCTTCTTAATATTTCTCCTACAAACTTAACTCCTTTACCTTTGTATGGTTCCGGTGCACGGAAAGAACGAATCTTAGCTGCTACTTGACCAACCAATTGTTTGTCAAATGAAGTTAGTTTTATTCTTGGATTTTTTCCTTTTTCAGAAATAGTTTCAATTTTTACTTCAGGAGCTATGTCTAAGACAATGTTATGAGAAAAACCTAAAGCCAAATCTAATACTTGTCCTTGGTTACTTGCTCTATATCCTACACCAACTAATTCTAGTTCTTTACTCCATCCTTTTGAAACTCCTTCAATCATATTATTTAATAAAGCTCTGTATAAACCATGTTTTGCTCTATGGCTTACACTTTCAGAAGGACGTTGTAATGTAATTACACCTTCCTCAACTTTAACAGTAATATCATCTTTAATTTCTTGCGTTAACGCACCTAATTTACCTTTAACAGTAACAACATTATCATTTATTTCAAATGTAACACCTGCTGGTAACGTAATTGGGCTTTTTCCTATTCTTGACATCTTTGCTTAGTTCTTTATTAATATACGTAACATAAAACTTCTCCACCAACATGCTCCTCACGAGCTTGTTTGTTAGTCATAACACCTTTCGATGTAGAAACGATAGCTATTCCTAACCCGTTTAATACACGTGGCATTTCATTAGCACCAACGTATTTACGTAATCCAGGAGTACTAATTCGTTGTAATTTTTTTATAACTGAAGACCTTGTCTCTTTGTTATATTTCAAAGCTATTTTAATAGTTCCTTGAGCTCCAGCATCATCAAATTTGTAACTTAAAACAAAACCTTGTTCAAATAAGATTTTAGTAATTTCTTTTGTGATTTTTGAAGCAGGAATTTCAACTACTCTATGGCTTGCCATAATGGCATTTCTAACTCTCGTTAGATAATCTGCGATTGGATCTGTAATCATATTTATCTATTTACGGTCTTGGTTTTCAATATTTTTATTGAACCTGAAACCAGTTTAATTTTTTACCAACTTGCTTTTCTAACTCCAGGTATCAAACCTTGGTTAGCCATTTCACGAAATGTTACACGTGAAAGACCAAACTGTCTCATATACCCTTTAGGTCTTCCAGTTAATTTACAACGATTGTGTAAACGAATTGGAGATGCATTTTTTGGTAGTTTTTGTAATGCTTCATAATCACCAGCTTCTTTTAAAGCTTTGCGTTTTGCAGCATACTTGTCAACTATCTTTTTTCTTTTAACCTCACGGGCCTTCATTGATTCTTTAGCCATAGTTTAGTTCTTTTTAAATGGTAAACCTAATTCCGTTAATAACGATTTTGCTTCTTTATCAGTATCTGCAGATGTTACAAATGTAATATCCATACCACTAATTTTGTTCACTTTATCAATATCAATTTCAGGGAAAATGATTTGTTCAGTAATACCTAAATTGTAGTTTCCTCTACCATCAAAACCATTTGCTTTGATTCCGTTGAAATCTCTTACACGCGGTAAAGATGCAGTTACCAATCTATCTAAAAATTCGTACATTTTATCACCTCTTAAGGTAACTTTCGCACCAATTGCAACACCCTTACGTAATTTAAAGGCTGCAACATCTTTTTTAGATATCGTTGAAATTGCTTTTTGACCAGAAATTTTAGTCAATTCTTCAACAGCATAATCAATTAATTTCTTATCAGCTACGGCAGCACCAACTCCTTTACTAATTACAATTTTTTGTAATTTAGGAACTTGCATTACACTTTTGTAACTAAATTCTTCAGACAGCGTTTTTACAACTCTTGTCTTATACTCTTCTTTAAGTCTTGGTATATAAGCCATAACTAAATTGCTTTATCAGATTTTTTTGAGAACCTAACTTTTTTCTCACCTTCAATTCTAAAACCAACTTTTGTCGTTTCTCCATTCTCGAGTAACATTAAATTAGAAATATCCATTGAAGCTTCCTTTTTTACAATACCACCTTGTGGGTTTTGCGCGCTAGGTTTTGTATGTTTAGATATCATATTGACACCTTCAACAATTGCTCTGTTCTTACTTGAAATAATAGTAACTATTTTTCCCTCTTCTCCTTTATGATCGCCTGCTATTACTCTAACAGTATCTCCTGATTTTATCTTTAACTTCATATCTTCAGTTTTTTAAAGCACTTCAGGTGCTAATGATACAATCTTCATAAATTGCTTATCACGAAGTTCTCTAGCCACAGGACCGAATACACGAGTTCCTTTCATTTCACCAGTAGTACTATCGATAATAACACATGCATTCTCGTCAAAACGAATATAAGAACCATCTTTTCTTCTGATTTCTTTTTTCGTTCTTACAACTACTGCTTTAGCAACTTGACCTTTTTTAATAGTTCCATTTGGTGTAGCAGCTTTAACAGCTACAACAATTTTATCACCAATTGATGCATATCGTTTTTTGGTTCCTCCTAAAACACGAATTACTAAAACTTCTTTAGCTCCAGTATTGTCTGCTACTTTTAATCTTGATTCTGTCTGTAACATAATTATTTAGCTCTTTCTAGGATTTCTACTAACCTCCAACGTTTTGATTTACTCATTGGACGTGTTTCCATTATTCTAACAGTATCTCCAATATTGCAATCATTTGTCTCATCGTGTGCAACATATTTCTTGGTGCTTAACACGAATTTTCCGTACATAGGGTGTTTCACTTTTTTCACTTCAGCAACAACAATAGATTTCTCCATTTTATTACTAGAAACT
>JADWMI010000526.1 GCA_015767395.1 Bacteroidota bacterium
GTCTAGTGAAACCCTGCCCTTTATAACAATAAATGACGCGCTAATTAACCGTAAGTTTTCTAATCAATTTCCGGTACCAATTGTTCTTGGTATCGAAGAATATCTTAACGGGCCATTATTAAGTTATATAAATAAACTTGGTTATGTTTCGCTTGGGTTTGAATCCGGACAGCACGATGATAAAGAGGCGATTGTAAACGCAAAAGCTTTTGTGAATTTAGCCCTGTTTTACTCAGGGGTTTTGAAGAAAGAAAACATTCATTTTTCTAATTGTTTTGACCAACTAAATGTAGCAGTAAATTACATTTCAAGTGTTTTTGAAATTGTACACCTTCATCGTATCAACCAAGATGACTCATTTAGAATGATAAATGGGTTTAAAAGTTTTCAACAAATTAAAAAAGGAACAAAATTAGCTGTAAGTAACAACATCACAATTAAATCTGATTATAATGCAAAAATATTTATGCCGCTTTATCAAAAAATGGGTAATGAAGGATTTTTTATAATTAGAAAGATACCTCCAATTTTTTTAAATTTTTCAGCTGTTTTAAGAAAGCTGAAAGGAGACGGATTACTTGTGTTATTGCCTGGAATTTCTTGGGAAAACAAAGAAAAGCACGTTTTAAAAGTGAATTTAAAAACAGCCAAGTTTATGGCTAAACAAGTTTTTCATCTTTTTGGTTACAGAAGCCAACAAGAAGACGAAACACACTTAAAACTATTTGGTAGAGAAAGAACATCGAAATTAGAGATGTATAACAAAACAGATTGGTATAGAAAAAGAGCTTTATTTAAATAAGGCTCTTTTTCTTTTTAAAATGCAGATAAAAACTACATTTTATTATTGTTTCTATTTATATCTGCCATCAATTCTTTTGGGTCTATGGTGATTGTTTTTATTTCACCTCTTGCTTTGTTGATATCGAAGCTATATGTAGGATACGCCCAAGCCCAATCGTTTAAAACAGTTCTTGGGGAATCACTTGATTTTTCTCCACGCATTTCTTGCAGCGGAATATAAAACTGTTCTTTTGAACCATCGACATATTCAACTTCAATATCTAAAGGCATTGGCATTAGTCCAATGCGCTCGAGATTAACAATTGTAATAGAATCGGCTTCTTCAATTGAAGAAACGCCATAATCAATAGTATTTGTGGTTTGTGTCCAATCTGTTAAATACCACTCTAATTCTAATCCAGAAACTTTTTCAGCAGAACGAATAATATCATTTGGCACAGGGTGTGAAAATTTAAAATCATTGAAATATTTTTTCAAGGTTTTATCTAAATTCTCCTCGCCAATAATATAACCGAGTTGTGAGAGAAAAACATAGCCTTTATAATATGATGAAATACTATAAGAACGCCGATAAACAAATCTATCAGCCTGTGTTGTTTGTGGTTGTTCGGTGCCGGATTTAGCGTAATTCGCGTAAATACCATAAACCCTTTTTGTTGATGCGTCAAAATTTGAATCGACAATCTTACTTTCAGCAAGCGTTCCCATGTATTCAGTAAAGCCCTCATCCATCCAATAGTGTTTTAACTCGTTTGTTGCCAATAAAAATTGAAACCATGTATGTGCCATTTCATGTGCTGTGACCCCAAATAAACCAGTAAAACTTCCTTCACCAAGAATCAGTGTACACATTGCGTATTCCATACCACCATCGCCACCCTGAATCACCGAATATTGCTTATATGGATATTCACCAACTTTATCACTTAAAAATTGCATAAGCTCAACAGTTTTTGGCTGAAGATTTTTCCAATTTTCCAATTTTTCTTTAGGCATGGTACTTTTGTAGAAAAAGTGAAGTAGTGGGCCATTTGGAACTTGCATGCTGTCATGAAGGTATTCAGGATCAGCTGCCCAAGTAAAATCATGAACGTTGGGCGCAACGAAATGCCAAGTGAGTTTTTTCACGCGTCTTTTGTGTTTTACTTCTTTATCAGAATAGCCATGACCAATCTCGTCAGGGTTTTGCAAATAACCCGTACCACCTACGGTATAATTTTTATCAATATTTAATTTTACATCATAATCACCCCAAACACCAAGAAATTCT
>JADWMI010000034.1 GCA_015767395.1 Bacteroidota bacterium
ATTATCTCACTCGCCATCAAATTTTCAACCGAAGAAGAAACCGAAACAATAATAGAACCTAAATTAATACTAGCCGATAAATAAATTTTATATGGTTTTAAAATCTAAAATAGACTGCGACATTTGCACCAATCAAAATTGCTTAATCAAAAAGAATCTTTCTTCTGAATTAATGCAAGAACTGGTGAAAGAAAAAAATACATTGGTTAGTAAAAAAGGCCAACAATTTATTTTGGAAGGCGCACCAGTGAATGGGTTATTCTTTATTCAAAAAGGAAAAGCAAAGGTTTTAAAAACCGGAATTTATGGAAAAGAACAAATTCTGCGATTTGTAAATGACGGCGAAATTATTGGCCATCGAGGGTTTGCCATTAGTAAAAATTACTCCATCAGCGCTTCAAGCATAGAAGATACCGTATTGTGTAATTTCTCCAATGAAACGCTAAAACAGATGCTACATAATATTCCAAGTTTAACCTATGAATTTATGTTGTTTTACGCAGAAGAACTCAATCGATCTGAAACAAAAGTAAAAACCATTTCCCATATGACAGTTCGAGAAAAAGTAATTGATACGTTGTTATATATGTATAGAAAATTTGGAGCAAATTCAAAAGGCTTTATTGATATTCAATTAAGCAGAAAAGAGATTGCTGATTTTGCTGGGACAACCGAAGAACAAGTTATTAGAACCATATCATCACTAAAAAAAGACAACTTAGTAACATCGGTAGGCAAAAAAATTAAGATTATAGATTTAACTATTTTGAGAAAAGAAATTTCAGAACACAACTATTTTATCGACAGCTAAAAAAACAACAGGTTAAACAATTAAAAATACGTAGCTAAATTAATTTGGCTACGTATTTTTTTATACACTTATTTTCAAACTACTACAACTCTTTTATGTTTTTACACAGGTTTTTAATTGCTATAAAAGCTATTAAAACCAACTATATTACATACTTCACAAACATCCATACTTATATATTTGCAATGTAATTACGTATTTGTACGTATAAAAATAAAATAACTACTAAAATCAATAATTATGAAAGTAAATTTATTTAAAACAATAGCATTGATTGCCTTTCTAACATTAAGCGCATGCGGAAGTTCAGAAAAGAAAAAAGAAGCAGAAGAAACAGCAACACCTGTAGCTACTGAATCTAAAACAAATAAACTTAAAATAGAAAAACCACAATTAACTTTTGGTTTTATCAAATTAACAGATATGGCACCTTTGGCCATCGCAAAAGAAAAAGGCTTTTTTGAAGATGAAGGACTGTTTGTATCGGTTGAAGCACAATCAAACTGGAAAAACATTCTAGACCGTGTAATTGATGGTCAATTAGATGGATCACATATGTTGGCAGGTCAACCAATTGCAGCAGGCGCAGGCTTTGGGAGACAAGCAGAATTGGTTACAGCCTTTTCAATGGATTTAAATGGTAACGCCATTACTGTTTCAAATGACGTTTGGAACAAAATGAAACCAAATATTCCTGTTGATTCTGACGGGAAGCCTGTTCATCCTATTAAAGCTGATGCATTAAAACCAGTTATTGAAGGCTACAAAGCAGATGGAAAAGCATTTAAAATGGGAATGGTTTTTCCAGTATCAACACATAATTATGAAATTAGATACTGGTTGGCTGCAGCAGGAATCAACCCTGGAATGTACACTAAAGAAAATATTCAAGGTCAGATTGATGCTGAAGTATTACTATCTGTAACACCTCCACCACAAATGCCAGCAACTTTAGAAGCCGGAACAATTTACGGTTACTGTGTTGGAGAACCTTGGAATCAACAAGCTGTTTTTAAAGGAATTGGCGTTCCAGTTGTTACCAACTATGATATTTGGAAAAACAATCCTGAGAAAGTCTTTGTAATGACTAAGAAATTTGTTGAAGAAAATCCAAATACTGCAATTGCTGTTACCAAAGCATTGATTAGGGCTGGAAAATGGTTAGATACACCTGGAAACAGAGAAGAAGCTGTGAAAATTTTGTCAATGTCACAATATGTAGGTGCTGATGAAGTGGTATTAGCTAATTCTATGACTGGAACTTTTGAATTTGAAAAAGGAGACAAAAGAGATATGCCCGATTTTAACGTATTCTATAGATACAATGCAACGTATCCTTTCTATTCTGACGGTGTTTGGTTTTTAACGCAAATGAGACGTTGGGGACAAATTACAGAAGAAAAACCAACAGATTGGTACGATACTAAAATTAAAGATATTTACAGACCTGACATCTGGAAGAAAGCAGCAGAATTACTAGTTGCAGAAGGTTTGATACCAGCAACAGATATTCCAGAAACAGACGGTTACAAACCAGCAACTACAGAATTTATCGACGGAAAATCATACAACGCAAAAGACCCTATTGGATACATCAACAGCTTTAAAATTGGAAACAAAGATTAATTAAACTTCTCCTCTTGAAATCAAAACGGGGAAATGCGAAAAAGAAAATTATTAGTTCATAAAACTTCAAAAATGAGTGATAAATTAATAAAAATAGTACGATTTATTGGATTGGGTTTTTTAGAACCAATAATCCGACTTTCAAGAGGAGAAGAAACTAAAAAAAATCTCACTGAAATTTTAAAAAAGATAGTAGCTCCATTAGCTTCCATATTAATATTCTTATTGGTTTGGCAAACTGGCTCAACGGCATTATTCAATACAGAAGCTGAATACAGAATTGAAAAAGCTTTTAATGAACAAGGTCAAGAAGGGGCTGATGAAATGTTACTTTGTATTGAATCTGGTGATGTAAGTTGCCAGCCAAATACACTGCCATCACCTTCACAAGTAAAAGCTTCATTTTATTCTTTAATAGAAGATCACAAGGTAATTAGCACTGACAAAAAAGTCTTTAAAGAAAAAACGGCTGAACTAAATAAACAACGTAAAGCCGAAGGCGAAAAACCCATCACCTACACAGGAAGACCCTCTTTTGTAGACCAAATTATAACAAGTATTAAAACGGTGTTTGCAGGGTTTTTGTTGGCTATTTTTATAGCTGTTCCTATTGGAGTTGTTATTGGATTGAGCGATACTTTAAAAAGCTCCATCAACTGGCTAATTCAAATATTCAAACCTGTTTCACCTGTTGTTTGGCTGCTCTTAGTTTTTATGATTGTAAAAACATTAACCAAAGATTCTGATACAGATACATCTTTCATCATCTCTTTTATTAGTGTTGGTTTATGTTCTATGTGGGCAACGTTGGTAAATACTGTTATGGGAGTTTCAACGGTTGATAAAGATATTTTAAATGTTGCAAAAGTTTTAAAACTTGGCCCAATACAAAAAGTATTTAAAGTGATTTTACCATCATCGTTACCGTTAATATTTACAGGATTAAGAATCACTCTTTCTGTGGCTTGGATGGTATTAATTGCTATTGAATTATTAGCGCAAAGTCCAGGTCTAGGATCTTTTGTATGGGAAGAATTTCAGAATGGCGCCAACGATTCAAATTCAAAAATTATTGTTGCCATGTTTGTGATTGGAATCATTGGGTTTTTATTAGACAGAATCATGTTAACCATCCAAAAATACGTGTCTTTCAGCAAAGACTAATAATCCTTAAAACGAAAGATTATGGCATATTTAGAATTAAATAATGTGAGTAAAACATACGGAAAAGGGGCAAATGCAACTGAGGTGCTGTCGAACATAAATCTTCATATTGAAGAAGGTGAGTTCGTAGCAATCGTTGGGTTTTCAGGAAGTGGAAAAACAACATTAGTAAACCTTATAAACGGATTATTACAACCAACAAGCGGAGAAGTTTTATTTAAAGGAAACCCTATTATAGGAACAAGCCACGAACGTGGTGTTATTTTTCAAAATTACTCGTTACTTCCTTGGCTCACCGTATATCAAAATGTAAGTGTAGCGGTAAAAGAAACATTTCCAAAAGAAAGCAAAAAGTTTAGAGAAGATCGTGTTAAAGAATACATAGATATGGTAAACTTAACGCCAGCTACTCACAAAAGACCTAAAGAATTATCTGGTGGGATGCGTCAGAGAGTCTCTATCGCAAGAGCCTTAGCTATGGATCCCGAAATGATTATTATGGACGAACCTCTAGGAGCTTTGGATGCTTTAACTAGAGGGAATTTACAAGATGAGATCTTAAATATTTGGAACAAAGACAAGCGAACAGCCTTACTAATTACCAACGATGTTGATGAAGGTATTTATATGGCCGACAGAATAATTCCATTACGCCCTGGACCAAACGCAACCTTAGGACCAGAATTTAAAATAAATATTGACAGACCCAGAGATAAAACATCTTTAAACGATGACCCTGAATTCAAAAAAACGAGAAACGGCATTATTGAATACTTGATGGAAATTGGTGAGGAGCGGAATACCACCGAAACAACCGAATATGCTTTACCCGATTTAGAACCAAAATACTTTGACTAGTTCAATAATTAATATCCATAAAAATTAAAACTATGGCTTTAAAAACACAAAATAAAAGACCTGATATAATTATTGAAAACGGTATTGAATACACCTCTAAAATAATGCTTGATTTAATTGATTTAAAAAAAGTATACCCTACTCCAAAAGGTGATTATGTGGTGCTAGAAAACTTGAATCTTCAAATTATGAAAGAAGAGTTTGTAACCATTATTGGTCATTCTGGTTGTGGAAAAACGACCATGCTTTCAATGATTGCAGGATTAAATCCAATTTCAGGCGGAAAAATTTCAGTACTAAGCAATCCAATCAAAGGTCCAGGACCAGACAGAGGTGTTATTTTTCAATCACCTAGTTTAATGCCTTGGCTAACAACTTTAGAAAATGTAATGCTAGGTGTTAGACAAGTATTTCCAAATGCAAAAAAGAAAGAACGAGAAGATATTTGCAAATATTACTTAAGCAAAGTTGGATTAGAAGGTTCTTTTTACAAAAAAGCAAGCGAACTGTCTCAAGGAATGCAACAACGTGTTGGAATTGCCAGAGCTTTTGCTATAAAACCAAAAGTACTATTACTTGACGAGCCTTTTGGAATGTTAGATTCCTTAACCAGAGGTGAGCTACAAGATGTACTCATTGAAATCTGGAACAAAGAAAAAATTACAGCGGTTATGATTACGCATGATGTTGATGAAGCTATTTTTTTAGCCGACAGAGTGGTAATGATGACCAGCGGTCCTAGCGCAAAAATTGGAGACATTTTAAGCATTGATTTTCCAAGACCCAGATCTAGAAAAGCCATTATTGAGCACGACGATTATTACAAATACAGAAAACATCTAATTGATTTTCTTGAACATTAAAAACTACTATTAACACTTAAAACAAATTAACATGAAACTTAAATTTACACTTTTATTATTACTGGTTTTGTTTACCATCACTAGTAAGGCACAATTCTCAATTGATGCAGAATTAAGGCCACGAACCGAGTACCGACACGGTTACAACACATTAATAGCAAAAGATACCGAGCCAGGATATGGTATTTCAACCAGAGCACGCTTAAACTTTGGATACAAGGCTGAAGCCTATGAAGTTTTCTTTAGTATGCAAGATGTTATGGTTTGGGGAGAAAACAGACAAATTCTCCCAAAAGATTTAAACAATTCCTTTGCTATTTTTCAAGCTTGGGCAAAATTAAAATTAGGTGAAAATTTTTCAACAAAATTTGGTAGACAAGTATTGTCTTACGATGATCAACGAATAATGGGTGGATTAGATTGGGCACAACAAGGCAGAAACCACGACGCCATTCTTATAAAATACAACAAGAACAAATTTATTTTTGACCTTGGGTTTGCTTTCAACCAGGATTATGACAATATTTCTGGATTTGTAAATGCTGGAAACAACTATTTAACAACTGGTTTCTTTTCATACAAAACAATGCAATATGGACATTTTAAGAAATCTTGGGAAAACTTCTCTGGAAGTCTGTTGATATTAAATAATGGGTTTCAAAATTTTGATAATTTAAACAACCAAGACGGCATTAGCAATCTACAAACATTTGGTATTCATTTAAATTATGGGAAAAAGCTTTTTGCATTGGCAGCCAATATTTATGGACAAACAGGGGAAAGACAAGGAGAAGTTGATGTAAAAGGTGCTTTTTTAGCAAGTTTAGACTTTACATTCAAAACAAATACATTGGTTAACTTTGGACTTGGAGGTGAAGTAATTAGCGGTAATGATGGCGAGGCCGGAGAAACTGGAGCATTCTTTCCTTTGTATGGAACCAATCATAAATTTAATGGTTTTATGGATTATTTCTACGTTGGAAACCACGCAAATTCTATTGGTTTAATTGACATACATGCTAGTGCCAGTTTTAAAATTAATGAAAAGTCAGGCTTACTAATTAAAGTTTTAAACTTTTCAGGTGAACAAGCATTACCAAGCGGAGAAAAATCTCTTGGTACAGAGGTAGATTTGGTTTACTCTTTAAAGTTAAATGGTTTTACATTTAAAGCAGGATATTCTCAAATGTTCGCAAGCAAAGGAATGTACGAACTTAAAGGATTGGATGAAAGCTTGGCTGCAAATACGCAAAACTGGGCTTGGGCAATGGTTGTATTTAAACCTAAATTTCTATAATAAACTAATTTAAAAAAGAGGCTTTCTAAAGAGTGAAAATTTAGACAATCTATGGATTCGACAATACTCGGCAACGTCCCATTGAGTATAGGAGAAGCACAGGTTCCCATTATAATTGATAATCAAGATGTCTACATTTTCAATACTCTTTAGAACACCTCTTACTATTCTTCACAAATTGAATACTTATATATTTCTACGTATATTTTAAAATTACGTATTTAAACTGTACCTTCGTAATAACAAATAAACCAAACCATTGGAAGATAAAATCAGGATAGTTTTAGTTGACGATCACGCAATTGTACGTGACGGAATTAAGTATTTATTAGAAGAAGACGAAAACTTAACAATTATTGGAGAAGGATCAAATGGTTTAGAAGCTATTGAACTTGTTAAAAATCTAAACCCAGATTTATTAATTATTGATGTAAGAATGCCAGAAATGAATGGTATTGAAGCTCTAAAATTAATCAACAGTACGCCTACCAATACAAAATCTATCGTTTTATCCATGCATGATTCTGAAGAATACATATTGGAATCTATTGAAGCAAACGCAATGGGATATTTACTTAAAGACGCCAGTAAGGCTGAGGTTTTAAAGGCCATCCACACCGTTTACAATGGCGAAAAATATTTTAGCGGCGATATTAGTAATATCATCGTAAATAATCTACTTAAAAAATCTTCACCTGAAGATTCTTTGAAAACAAATCAAACTCATATTTCTTCGGAAGAAACTTCAAGCAACACCTACAATCTTACAAAAAAAGAAATTGAAATTCTTCAATTGGTACTTCTTGGAAAAACAAACAAAGAAATTTCTGAAGAATTAAATAAAAGTAAAAGAACCATTGAAACACATCGATTTAATTTGATGAAAAAAATGGATGTTAAAAACTTAATTGAACTTTCAAGCAAAGCCAAAGAACAAGGTTTTATTTAATACTGATCCGCATTTCAAATAACTCAAAATTTAATTTACAAATAAATACGTATATTACTACGTATTTATACGTATTTTACTATATTTGCCATGTTCATATTAAGAATCTTTAAAAAGCTATAAACATGTTAAAAACAAAACCACAAAAAACAATCTGCTCATATTGTGGTGTTGGTTGTGGAATTTTAGTAAATAAAGATTCGAACGGAAAGATAAGTGTAGAAGGTGATCCAGACTATCCTGTAAACAAAGGAATGCTTTGTTCAAAAGGGATGAATTTGAACTACGTTGCGCAAGAAACTTCAGATCGGATTTTGCACCCAGAAATGAGATGGAGTAAAAACCACCCAATGGAAAAAGTCTCTTGGGACGAAGGATTGAACAGAGCCGCCGCTGTTTTTAAAAGTATAATTGAAAAGCATGGCCCTGATAGTGTTGCTTTTTATGTTTCAGGACAATGCTTAACAGAAGAATATTACATCGTAAACAAATTAACAAAAGGCTTTTTAGGCACAAATAATATTGACACCAACTCGAGACTTTGCATGAGTTCAGCGGTTGTTGGTTACAAAAAATCACTTGGAGATGACAACGTTCCTATTTCATACGAGGATATTGAATTAGCTGATACTTTTTTAATTGCAGGAGCCAATCCAGCTTGGTGCCATCCTATTCTTTTTAGAAGATTAGAAAAACACAAACAAGAAAATCCAAATGTAAAAATTGTAGTAGTAGACCCAAGAAAAACTCAAACGGCTTCAATTGCAGATTTACACATACAATTAAACCCAGGAACCGATGTTGTTTTATATAACGCCATCGCTCGTAGATTGTTTGAGAAAAATAGAATTGACAAACATTACATAGAAAATCACACAACAGGAATTCAACAATTAAAAGAATTAGTATATAAAACTTCATACAGAGATGCAGCAAAAATTTGTGGAATTGAAGTAAATGATATAAAAAAGGCCGCTCAATATATTGGAAAAGCTACTGGTTTTATCAATATGTGGACGATGGGCTTAAATCAAAGTGTTATTGGTGTAGACAAAAATGTTTCATTAATAAACCTTTCTTTAATTACCGGGCAAATAGGAAAACCTGGCGCAGGTCCTTTTTCATTAACCGGGCAACCAAATGCCATGGGAGGAAGAGAGGTTGGCGGAATGGCAAACCTATTGGCTGCACATAAAAACTTATTAAACGAACAAGATAGAATTGATGTTGCCAATTTTTGGGGAAGTGAAGCCATTTCACCAAAACCAGGATTAACTGCTACGGAAATGTTTGACGCCTTAGACACTGGAAAATTAAAAGCTATTTGGATTATTTGCACCAACCCTGTAGTGAGTTTACCAGACGCCAAAAAAGTTGAACGCGCTTTAGAAAAAGCCAAATTTGTGGTAGTTCAAGATATTTCACACAACTCAGAAACGACCAAATATGCCGATTTATTACTACCAGCTGCTGGTTGGATTGAGAAGGAAGGAACAATGACCAATTCTGAAAGAAGAATTAGTTATTTGCCGAAAGTAATTGAAGCGCCAGGAGAAGCACTTCCTGATGTAGAAATTTTATGGAAATTCGCTCAAAAAATGAATTTTCAAGGTTTTGAATATGAAAATGCAAGTGAAGTTTATGACGAACATTGCGCATTAACCAAGGGTACAAATATTGATATTTCAGGACTATCTCATCAAAGACTGATAGAAGAAGGTAGTTTTCAATGGCCTGTTCCTCACGAAACACATCCTGGAACACCGCGCCTTTTTCAAGATCACCAATATGAAACTTCAGACAAAAAAGCGCACATCAATGTTCCCATAAATATTTTAAATCTCTCAGAAAAAACTTCCAAAGAACTTCCGTTAATCTTAACAACAGGGCGAGTTCGTGATCAATGGCACACCAGAACAAAAACCGGAAAAGTAAATAGATTAACCACACATATTCCATCGCCTTATTTAGAAATGAATAAGATTGATGCAATGGAACGAAATATAAATGATGGTGATATAATTGATGTTTACAATAAAAGAGGTGTTGTAAAAGTAAAAGTAAAACTGAATTTTGATATTAAAGAAGGCGTTGTATTTTTACCAATGCATTGGGGGAAAATTCAAGGAAACGACTTTGGAAGGGCAAACAATTTAACCAATAACTTAATTGACCCTGTTTCTAAAGAGCCCGATTTTAAATTTGCGGCTGTACAAGTTTCAAAACACAAAAAAGAGAAAGAAAAAATATGTGTAATTGGTGCTGGTGCTGCTGCCTACCGATTTGTTCAAACCTATAGATCTCATAATTTGGAAGATGAAATTTCTATTTTTTCAAAAGAGGAAAACCCATTTTATAACAGAGTTTTGTTACCCGAATATGTGAGCGAAGATTTAACTTGGGAACAACTTCAGAAATTAAAAAAAGGGGAAGTTGAAAAATTAAAACTTGATCTTCATACAGGAATTCATATTACAAAAGTAAATTCAGAAGAAAAATATATAATAGATAGCAATAGTGACAAACATTATTTCGACACCTTAATAATGGCCACTGGTAGCCGTGCTTTTGTACCCAATGATGTACCGTTACATTTACCAGGCAGATTTACGATGCGTAATAAAAGTGATGCTGATAATTTAAGGAATTATTTAAACGATACTGGGTTACCTCCAAATGAACAACACGTAGTAATTGTTGGAGGTGGCTTATTGGGACTAGAATTAGCAGCCTCACTAAAAAAGAAAAAAATAAATATTAGCATAGTCCAAAGAGCTCCCAGATTAATGGAACGCCAATTGGATATAATTGCTAGTGAATTACTAGCTGAAAATGTTCAAGAACGAGGCATTCAAATATATTTCAACAACGAAGTAAGCACCGTTTTTGAAGATGAAGAGACACCAAACAAACTGTCTATTTCTTTAAAAACAGGTAGAATAATCAACGCCAATGCAATTGTATATGCTATTGGAACATTGCCAAATATTGAATTGGCAAAAGGCGCTAATATTAAATACGGAAGAGGTGTAGTTGTTAATCAATATTTGCAAACCAGCAATCCAAAAATATTTGCTTTGGGTGAAATCGCCGAATTCGAAAACGCATTATTCGGGATTACCTCGGCAGCAGAACAACAAGCAGATATAGCTGCCAAATTTATTTTGGGCGATTTAAACAGCGTATACAAAGGTTCTGTTTTAATGAATATTTTGAAGTTTGAAGACTTAGACCTTTGCAGTATTGGAATGGTTTACACACCAAAAAACGACCCTTCGTATGAAGAAGTTGTTCTAAAAGATGTCAATCAGCATTTTTACAAAAAATGTATTATTAAAAACGACCTCCTTGTTGGAGCCATTTTAATGGGCGATAAAAATGAATTTGCAGAGTTTAAAAGATTCATTGAAGAAAAGATTGAGCTTTCGGAAAAAAGAACTGAACTACTCCGAGGACAAAACGAAACAAAACCTGTTTTAGGAAAACTAATTTGTTCTTGCAGCCAGATCGGTGAAGGAAACCTTTTAGAAACAATTAACAACGGCTGTAAAGATTTTAATGAATTGTGTTCTCAAACTGGAGCCGGTTTGGGCTGTGGAAGCTGTAAACCTGAAATAAGTGAACTTTTAAAAAAGGCTAAATAAATGGATACAAAACAAAAATTACAACGTATTTTCATTAAAGGTGGCGTTTTATCTCCTGGAGAATTAAAACAAATTCTTAGAATGACCGAAGAATTGGGATTGTCTACCATTAAATTTGGCTCAAGACAAGACATTTTAATTCCATATAAAGAATCAAACAAAAAAATTACTGATTTATATCCAACCATTAATATTGGCAACAATCAAAAACATGATTTCCAAAATATTGTATGTTCTTATGTTTCATCTGACATTTTTCCTTCAACCCATTGGTTAAAAGGTTCTACCTATTTATATATTTTAGAGCAATTTCGTTTCAATCCGAAATTGAAAATTAATATTACCGATCCACACCAACAACTGGTGCCATTATTTAACGGACAGTTAAATTTTATCGCTTCTGAAAATGAAGATTATTGGCATTTAAATTTAAAGCTTCCTGGCTGGGAAACTGAAGTAGAATTCCCTGTTTTAGTGTATAGCTGGGACATCCCAAAATTTGCTGAAGCCATTGAAGAGTTTTATGAAGAAACGACAGATATTTCTCTATTGTTCGATTTAATTAATGAGAAAATTGATGCGAATAGCCGAACTATTGAAAACAAATTAGACATTCCTTTTCATCCATTTCCATATTATGAAGGAATGAATAAAATGGGCGAACATGAATATTGGCTTGGACTTTTTTGGAGAAACAATGAATATGACATCGATTTTTTAAAGGATTTTTGTGATTTTTGCTTAGAAAGCAGAATAGGTAAAATTTGTATTACCCCTTGGAAATCTTTTATTACTAAAGGAATTAACCGAAAATACAAATTAGGTTTAGAAAAGCTATTAGGCAAAAAGGGTATCAACGTCCGTCACTCATCATTAGAACTAAACTGGCATTTACCTGTAGATAATGTGGAAGCCTTAGAGTTAAAAAAATCTATTGTTCGAAATTTTGATCAAAATGATATTAGTACTTATGGTTTAAATTTTAGCATTACAGATCGCGTTAAAAATGAAACCTATTTCACTTCTGCTGTTATTGAAAAAAATCAAATTCCGACTATTGTAAAAGATTTTAATATTAGGCCAACGTATAATGTTTTATACTGCAAAAATTTCAATCCAAACACCAAGGAATATTTAATGTATGCCCAAGATGTTGATAAAATGGAGCTACCAGGTTTATTAATGGAATTGAGTAAATTATATTTTGAAAAACTTGGAGAAATAGATGATTCTGAAAAGCAAAATATTGAAGATGTTAAAATTGAAAAAGAAGTGTATCAATGCGCTGAATGTTTAACCGTTTACGATCCAGAATACGGTGATTTGAATGCCAATATTGAAGTAGGAATACTATTTAATGACTTGCCAAACACCTACCAATGTTCGGTTTGTGAGGCTCAAAAGGAAAGTTATAAGCTAGTAAAGATCTAAAAGGCTATTTATTTTTATTTACAATTCCTTTGGTCAAATCGTTTAGCGTATCCACTTTTTCTTGAAAATCTCCTTTTATGGTTTTTCTGAAATCATTTAAATTTTCAGCCAAATCATTGATATTTTCAGGAATTACTTCTTCAAAAAACTGACGTAATCTTTTTGCTAAAGTAGGCGATTTTCCGTTTGTTGAAATGGCTATTTTAATATTGCCTTTGGTAACAATGCCACCCATATAGAAATCACAATAAGGTGGATTATCAGCCACATTTACCAAAATTTGTCGCGCTTTACAATCTTTATACACTTCAATATTTACAGGTACATCATCTGTTGTTGCAATTACCATATGCCTTCCTTTTAAATAGGAAACCTGGTAAATATCTTTAATTAGTTCTACAGCATGTTTTTGTGCTAATTCAACCAATTCAGCATGAAAATCTGGAGCAACAACTGTGACCTTTGCACTTGGACTTGACTTTAACAAAAACGTTAGTTTTTCTAAGCCTACATTTCCTCCTCCAACTATTAACACATCTAACTGTGCAACCTTTAAAAATATGGGGTATAATTCGTTTTGACTCATAATTAATTATTTCAACAAGGAACAAATATAAGGATGTTAATGAAACCTATTATGAATTTAATATCTCTGAATGAATATTTTCATAAAACGAACGCAGTTTAGCGCTTTCTTTAACTACCTCTCCAATCACAATAATTGCTGGAGATGATAATTTTTTTTGTGCAACAACCTCTTCAATGGTATCAATAGTTCCCAAACCTAATTTTTCACTTTTGGTGGTACCATTTTGAATAATTGCTGTTGGCACTCCATTTTTATTAAACTTTTTGAAAATAGAAACTATTTCAGGAAGCTTACTCATTCCCATCAAAATAACTACCGTAGCGGTGGACTGCGCAGCCAAATACACGTCCTTTGATAATTTTCTTTCAGAAGTCGTTCCTGTAATGACCCAAAAACTCTCTGCAACACCTCTTTTTGTTAAAGAAATACCTTGACTTGCAGGAACGGCCATTGATGAGGAAATTCCTGAAATCACTTCCGTTTCAATTCCAAAAGACTCTATATAATCTATTTCTTCTGAACCTCTTCCAAATACAAATGGGTCTCCTCCTTTTAAGCGAACTGCATTTTCAAACTCAAAAGCGCTCTTCACAATTAACTCATTAATTTCATCTTGAGAATAACTATGAAGTCCTTTTCTTTTACCAACAAAAATCAATTTGGCATCAGGAGCATATTTTAACAACTCTCTATTAATTAAAGCATCATATAAAACAACATTGGCTTTTGCCAATGCTTTTACTCCTTTTACAGTAATCAAGTCTGGATCTCCCGGACCTGCTCCAATTAAGGTTACTTTTGGTGTGGTTTTATTTTTCATCAGCTACTTCAAGAGCTCTGTAAGCGTCTACTTTTTTATAAAACAACTGTGCATCAATCAAATATTTTTGTGCAAATTCTTGCGTTGGCTCATTGTTTTTTATTTGATAAATAAAATCCGAAAAAGGAACGTCTAATGCAATTTCTAACGCAAAAACTTCTTCAAACTGCGCTATAATTCCTGCATGCGTATTTGTTTTCTTTCCCTCTGAAATTAGCAATGCTTTCGCTGTATTTACAATACTCGAATAGGCATAATAAATACTATCTGAATATTGATTGTTTTTTAATGATTCAGCCGCATTTTCTAATTTCTCTTTGCTTTCAAACAACAAAGTTGCAATTAAGTCAATAACAACACCTGCACATTCACCTACACCAACAGCCGTTACATAGGCTTCATCAGCTCCCCAATCTATAAAATCACTTTGTTCTAAATTGGTAGTATCTGCCAATGGTTTCAATAAATCATAAAAATATTTTTCTCCCTGATTATCATAATAATTTAAAAATGATTCCCCAACTTTAACATTTGATTCATAATCATTTAAAATTGTTCTCAAAGCACT